>NZ_JASKYR010000868.1:0-3894 GCF_041028215.1 Streptomyces flavofungini | reverse complement strand
CCGGGCTGGGTGATGCGGGAGGCCGCGCGCTTCGCGCACGACCGCCTGGGCGTGCGGTCCGGCGGGCACCTGCTCTCCCCGGGCATCCAGCTCGGCCAGGACCTGGCGACGCACCTCCAGGCCACCCAGCGCGCGGAGTCCGGGCACGCGGTGACCGCCTCGGGCAAGGCGTGGGACGACGTCCTCGCGATCTACACGGCGCCGGGGGCCCACTTCGGCCTTATCGCCACGCCCTTCACCGCCTCGCCGCTGCTCGGCGCGGACCCCGGCCTCGCGGACGATCCGAGGGTCACCGCGGTGATGCCGCCGTGGGACGCCGCGCAGATCAAGGAATCGGCGGGCGTCCCGCCGAGCGCCGCCCAACTGGCCACGCTGCGCACGGAGACCGACATCTACCGCCGCGTCCTCGCCGCGGGCGGCCTGGTGGCCCTCGGCACCGACCAGCCGCTTGTCCCGGTCGGCCTCGCGCTCCACCTGGGCCTGCGGGCCCTGCACCGCGGCGGCCTGTCCCCGGCGGCGGCCCTGCGCACGGCGACGGCCCTGCCGGCCCGGCTGTTCGGCCTGGACGGCGACCTGGGCACGGTGGAGCCGGGCAAGGTGGCGGACCTCACGGTCGTGGACGGCGACCCGTTCGAGGACTTCGACTCCCTGGTACGGACGACGGAGGTCCTGCGCGGCGGGGTGCGGCACCGGGTCGATGACCTGGTGGCCGCGTTCCCCGTCAGGAAGGGCGCCCCGCGCGAGGACTGGCTGGAGGTGGGCCGCTCGATGCGGAGGGACGGGTGCTGCGGGGAGTGACGGGCCCTGGCCTTCCGGCGGGCGGCGAGGCCTGCGGGAAGGCGCCCCGGCAGGAGCCGGGGCCCCCGCTCCCGCAGCCGCTCAGCGCAGGCGTCGCCGCTTGCCGGAAGGGACGGTCACCCGGACCTCCGCCTCCATGGCGCGCGGTGCCGCCGCCGTCCTCGCCTCCGCGACCGCCTCCCGGGTCAGTTCCCGCAGCGCCGCCCCCGGCGGGCAGTCCGGGGGTCAGGCTCAGGGTGATGCGGGCCCGGAGCCGCCGGGGGGTGCCGAGGAGGGACACCTCGGCGTCGGCCACGCCCCGCACCGAGCGGACCCGCTCCGCCATCGCCGAGGCCAGGGCGGGGCCCGCGAGCGTGACGCCGGAGTGCCCGAGGGGGAGCTGCCGCAGCCGCCCCGTGCGCACCTGGCCGACGGCCCACCAGAGGAACAGCAGAAGGCCAAGGGCGAGCGCCGCGATGACCACGGGCGTCCACCAGCCGTGTCCGCGCCACCGGGAGAGGGCCGACGCGTCGAGCCACACCCGGTCGGCCGGAAGCCGGGGCCAGCCCTCGGGCAGCCGGTCCCCGACCGGTTCCGTCGCCGAGGCCAGCGCGGCGCCCCCGCACAGGAGCGCCACCGCGAGCACGCCGAGCGCCGCCCGGTTCGTACCGTTACGGAGTCGGCTCATCGGCCGCGCCTCCTCGCACCGTCGGGGACGTCACGGCGGACCGCTCGGGCGGCGCGCTCCAGGCCGGGTCGGCGCGCACCCGGACGCGCACCCTCAGCGGCCTCGCCAGCGCACACGCGGCCACCGCCTCCTCCGCCGCCCCGGTCACGGCCGCATGGGCGGACTCCCGGGCGCCGAAGCGCAGTCCGGCCCGCACCCGGGCCCGGCGGCGGCCCACGCCGACCCGCACCCGCCCGATGCCCGGCACCTCGGAGACGGCGTCCCGCAGCAGCACGGCCACGGCACGCCGGTCGACGGTCGCCCGTACGCCCGGCGCCGGTGCCGCCATCGGCAACCGGCCGCGCAGACCTGGTGTGACGGCGAGCAGCAGCAGCCACACGCCGAGCAGCAGGACACCGGCCGCGAGCACCAGGCCCGGCCAGGCGCCGGTGTCCGGACCGTGGGCGGCCAGCCAGTCCAGCGACCACGTCCGCCACCGGGCGGGGCCCCGGTCGGCCGCGTGCACCGAGACCACGTCGTACAGGAGCMGCCCSCGGGCCGCSKCSRCCRMSCMGGCRRRCACSGYSRGSGSCRCGGCCGGGCGCTCCSRCMMCSGCMKSCSCSRSMSSMGCMSGMSGGCCGAGGGCACGACGAGGCCGGTGAGCAGGGCCGTGCGGGCCGCGACGTGCGACCGCACGCGTTCACCGGCGTCGTCGAGCACGGCCGGGTACGGCAGCGTCACCGTGACACCGACCCGCGCCCTGCGGCCCCGCACGGCCGCCGAGCCCCGGCCGACCCGTACCTCGCCCGGGCCGAGCGCCTCCGTGGCCGCCCGCTCGGCGATGCGGCGCACCGCGCGGTCGGCCACGGTCGTCGAGCCGCGCTCCGCCGCCGGGGTGCTCATCGGCCGCCCCGGTCACGGCCGCCGCCGAGGAACTCCCGTATGTCCGTGCCGTCCTCCACGAGACGTCCCACGACGAAGCCGACCGCGCCGAGCGCGGCCACCAGGAGAAAGGCACCGAAGCCGCCGAACCACCCGGCGAACCCCAGAGCCATTCCGGCGATCATGCCTACCACTGCTCCGTTCACCACACACCTCTCCTCGCGGAACCACTCCTCGTGGAACCACTCGTCGCGGAGCCCCGCGTCGCGGCACTCCGCCACCGCCCGACGCCCGTCGCTACTCCACCCGCGCGTCACCCGCCGAGTCCGGGCTCTCGTCACCGGGCAGGCGGACGTCGTTGACCGCGACGTTGACCTCGACGACCTCAAGGCCGGTGATGCGCTCCACGGCGGCGATGACGTTCTCGCGCACGTCGTGGGCGACGTCGGTGATCGGCACGCCGTACTCGACGACGATGTCCAGGTCGATGGCGGTCTGCCGCTCGCCGACCTCGACCTTCACCCCGCGCCCGACGTTGGGACGGCCGCCGGGGACGCGGTCGCGGACCGCGCCGAGGGTGCGGGAGAGGCCGCCGCCCATGTCGTACACGCCGGGGATCTCGCGCGCCGCCATCCCGGCGATCTTCACGACCACCACGTCGGCGATCGAGGTCTTGCCGCGCGTCGCGGCCGGCTCGGAGGCGCCGGTGCCGCCCGTCACGGTGGTGCTGCCCCCGCTCTTCTGCAGGGTGCCGGTGCGGCCCGTCTCGGCGCCCGTCGAGCCGGAGGACGTGGTCGCGTTCGAGTGGATGTCCTGAGTCGCCATGTCGGCTTCTCCTCGTCGTCTTGAGTCGTACGGCTGTCGGTATGAGGGGGGTTCGGTGCCCGCGCGTGCTGCGGATGCGGCTGCCTGCGCCCACTCTCTTCCGTTCGACACGGTTGCCGGAACGTCGTTACGCGCCTCGGAGAGATTCTTCTCCGCCGGGGGTAACGTGCCCTCGCCGCGTAACGCGGACTGCCTTCCATGTGTCGTAGGAGTACGACCTGGACGAGAGGAGCCTCGTGTGCCCGGGGACCGGCACGACGGATTGCTGGCGGTGCGGGCCGGGGAAGGCGACGAAGAGGCCTTCGAGGAGCTGATGCGCCGTCATGCCCCGGCCCTGCTGCGGCTCGCGACGCGGCTGCTCGGCAGCCGGACGGAGGCCGAGGACGCCGTACAGGAGTCATTCGTGAGCGCATGGCGCAAGCTGCCGGAGTTCCGCAGGGACGCGCGGTTCAGCACCTGGATACACCGGATCGTCACCAACCGCTGCCTGAACGTGCTGCGCTCGCGCAGGCCCTCCGTCGACCTGGCGGGCGTGCCCGAACCCCAGGCGCCCGAGCACGAGGCGTCCCCGGCCAGAGTGGCCGAATCCCACGCCGCCGTCGCCGATCTGTCCAGGGCCATGGCGGGACTCTCACCGGAACAGCGCGTCTGCTGGGTGCTGCGCGAACTCAACGGCCTCGACTACGAGACCATCGCCGAGTCCGTCGGCATCAGTCCGGAGGCGGTGCGCGGCCGTGTCTTC
>NZ_JASKYR010000867.1:0-3766 GCF_041028215.1 Streptomyces flavofungini | reverse complement strand
CGCTGCCTCGCGCACGTCACGCTGGACGCGAGCGGCACGGGCGAGAAGCAGACCAAGGTGGACGTCGACCTCCTGGACACCGAGGGGCGGCTCCTCGCCCGCCTGCGCGAGCTGTCCGTACGGACGCTGCGCGACGACCGTGACACCGAGCCGGGGACCGCCCTCTTCGCCACGGTCTGGGAGGCCGCCGACTCCAGCGGCCCCGCTCAGTCGGTCACTCCGCCGCCCCCGGGCCCGAAGCTGCTCCTCGCGGCCGACCCCGCCCAGCGCGCCGAGCTGCTCGACGCCCTGCGGGCCGCCGGTGACGTGGACCCCGTCGTGGTGGTCGCGACGCCCGGCGACGGGTTCGCACGAGTGGGCGGCGACCACTACACCGTAAACCCGGCCGAGCAAGAGGACTTCGCCGCGCTCCTCGACCGGCTCGCCGAGACGGACCGCACGCCCTCCGTGGTGCTGCACGCCTGGTCCGAGGCGCTGGGCCCCGACGGCACCCCGCGTGCCGTCTTCGCGCTCAGCAAGGCGCTCCTCGCCCGCCGGGGCGGTGACCGCACCGCGCTGCTCGTCGCCCACCGGACCGACGCGCACGGCGCCGCCCCGGCCGAGGCAGCCCTCGCGGGATTCGCGCGCACGCTCACGCTGGAAAATCCGCGCCTGACCCACCGCCTGGTGGGCCTGGACGCCGGGACACCGCTCCTGCCCGCGCTCGTCGCCGAACTCGCCCGCCCGGACGACGGGGAGACCGAGACCCGGCACAGCGGCGGTGTCCGCCGGGTCCGCCGCCACCACCGCCTCGCCGGCACCGACGGCGCCCCGCTTCCCGGGGACGGCGCCTTCCTGTCCGGGGGCGGCGCCTGTCTGATCACCGGAGGTGCGGGCAGCCTCGGCCTGACGCTGGCCGAGCACCTCGCCGGGCGCACCCGGGCCCCGCTCGTCCTGCTCGGCAGGACCGACCCCGCCGCCGACGCCGCTCAGCGGGTCGAGGCCCTGCGGGCGGCCGGGCACGACGTCACCTTCCGCCGCGCGGACGTGACCGACGAGGAAGCGCTGCGCGCGGTCGTCGACTCCGTACGCGCCGAGCACGGGGCGATAGGCGGGGTCGTGCACGCGGCGGGCACGTCGGCCGACGCCTATCTGCTGCACAAGAGCTGGGCGGAGTTCAGCGAGGTCGTGCGCCCCAAGGCGCTCGGCGCGGACCTCCTCGACCGGCTCACCGCCGATGACCCGCTGGAGTTCTTCGTCTGCTTCTCGTCGATCGCCGCCGCGTTCGGCACCCCGGGGCAGAGCGACTACGCGTACGCCAACGCCTGCCTCGACGCCTTCGCCGAGCGCCGTGACGCGCTGGTGGCCGAGGGCCGCCGCGCGGGCCGCACGCTCTCCCTCGGCTGGCCGCTCTGGCTGGCGGGCGGGATGCGGCAGGACGAGGACGCGGCCCGCGCGCTGCGGCACCGCACGGGCCTGCTCCCGATGCCGACCGCCGCCGGACTCGCCGCCTTCGACGCGGCGCTGGGGCACGACGGGGGCGCGCTGCTCGTCGGCCACGGCGACCTGGAACGCGTGGCGGCGGCGCTCGCACCCGTGCCCGTACCCGTGAAGGGCGGGCGGGTGGCCGCCACCGGCCCAACGGACACCACCGGCCTGACGGACGTCACCGGCCCGGCGGACGCCCCCGACCTGACGGACGCCCCCGACCTGACCGAGTGGGCCGGGACCTTCCTGCGGCGGCTGCTCGCCGAGCGGACCAAGCTGGACGAGGCGGAACTCGACCTGCGTGTGCCGTTCGACCGCTACGGCATCGACTCCCTGGTCATCACCCAGCTCAACGCCGAGCTGGAACGGCACTTCGACGACCTGCCGAAGACGCTGTTCTTCGAGTACGCGACGCTGGGGGAGCTGGCGGAGTACTTCGCGACGGAGTACGCGGACCGCCTCCGGGCACTGGCGGCGGCCGCCGCGCACAGGGGCGCGGAGAAGCGAGCCGCCCCGGCCGTGGCCCGCGACGCCGACCGCCCGGAGACCCGGCCGACGCGCACGCTTCCGGAGGCCCCCGGCGCCGAGTCCTCGCACGCCGTCGCCATCATCGGGCTCTCCGGGCGCTACCCGATGGCCGACGACGTCGAGGAGTTCTGGGAGAACCTCGCGGCGGGCCGGGACTGCGTGACCGAGATCCCCGCCGACCGGTGGGACCACGCGCGCTACTTCGACGCCGACCCGTCGGCCCGGGGCCGCGCCTTCTCCAAGTGGGGCGGATTCCTGCGCGACGTGGACCGCTTCGACCCGCTGTTCTTCGGCATCGCGCCGCGCGAGGCGGAGCTGATGGACCCGCAGGAGCGCCTGTTCCTCCAGAACGCCTGGCACGTCCTTGAGGACGCCGGTTACCGCAGGGACGAGCTCGCGGGCCGCCCGGTCGGTGTCTTCGTGGGCGTGATGTACGGCGAGTACCAGCTCTACGGCGCGGCGGACGCCGAGCGCGGCGGCATCCGGGTCACCGGCTCTTCGTTCGCCTCCATCGCCAACCGCGTCTCGTACACCCTCGGCCTGAACGGTCCGAGCATCGCGCTCGACACCATGTGCTCGTCCTCGCTGACCGCGATCCACCTGGCCTGCGAGAGTCTGCGCGGCGGGGAGAGCGAGGCGGCCGTCGCGGGCGGCGTGAACCTGTCGCTGCACCCGTACAAGTACGTCTTCCTCAGCCAGGGCCGCTTCGTCTCCGCCGACGGCCGGTGCCGCGCCTTCGGCGCCGACGGCACCGGCTACGTACCGGGCGAAGGCGTCGGTGCGGTGCTCCTCAAGCCGCTGGCCGCCGCCGAGCGCGACGGCGACCACATCTACGGGGTGATCAGGGGCCACGCCGTCAACCATGGGGGCCGGACCAACGGTTACACCGTGCCGAGTCCGCACGCGCAGGCCGACACCGTGCGCCGCGCCCTGGCCGGGGCGGGCCTCGGACCCGCCGACATCGGCTACGTCGAGGCCCACGGCACCGGCACCTCGCTCGGCGACCCGATCGAGATCGCCGGGCTCGCCAAGGCCTTCCGGACGCCGTCGGCCAGCACCCCGGTCGTGTCGGATGCGGACGACCGGCGGTGGCCCATCGGTTCGGTGAAGTCCAACATCGGCCACCTGGAATCGGCGGCCGGAATCGCCGGACTCACCAAGCTGCTGCTCCAGTTCAAGCACCGGCGTCTCGTCCCCTCGCTCCACGCCGACGTGCTGAACCCGAACATCGACTTCGGCCGCGCTCCGTTCCGCGTGCAGCGCGAGGCCGCCGACTGGCCCGAACCGGCCGGGGCGTCCGGGGAGCCCGGTGCCGGGCCCCGCCGCGCCGGGCTCAGCTCCTTCGGCGCGGGCGGCTCCAACGCCCACCTGGTCATCGAGGAGTACCGCGAGGGGCCCGAGCGCCCCGAAAGGACCGTCGCCGAACAGCACTTCGCGCGGCCCCTTGTCTTCCCGCTCTCCGCGCGGAACGCGGAACGGCTCGGCGCCTACGCGGGCAGCCTCGCCGACTTCGCCGCCCGCGAGCACGTGCGCGCCGAGGACCTCGCCCACACGCTCCAGCACGGCCGCGAGGCCATGGAGGAGCGGCTCGCGGTGGTCGCCGAGGACGGCGCGGCCCTCGTCAGGGCGCTCCGCGCCTACCAGGCGGGGTCCGCCTGCCCCGGGCTCCTGACCGGCGGCTCCGCCGCGGGGCCGGAAACGGAGGAGCAGGGTCCCGCCCACCGGCTCGCCGCCCGCTGGACGAGCGGCGGTCCTGCCGACTGGAGCGGCC
>NZ_JASKYR010000866.1:0-4125 GCF_041028215.1 Streptomyces flavofungini | reverse complement strand
TTCTCGCAGCCGTAGCGCAGCAGCCAGCGTCCGCTGGCGCGGAAGTACTCGCGCGCCTGGTGCGGATCGTCCTCGTCGCGGGCCAGTACGCCACGGGCGAAGAGCAGGTAGGAGCTGGTGGCGCACTCCTCGGCCAGGGGCGGGACGGGGCGTGCGGCGATCTCGCGGGCCCGGTCCCGGTGACCGTTCTGGAGGTCGGCGACCAGATTGAGGGAGGCCCAGTAGGGGACGAAGAGCGGGTGGAGCCGGGTGAGCGGCAGTTCCGCCTCGGCGGCGGCCAGGTCGCGGGCCGCGGCGTCGGGGCGGCCGTGCCGGATGTGCAGGTCGGCGCGGACGGCGAGGACGTGGGCGATGGCGATGGCGGCGCGTTGCCGGTGGGCTTCGTTGAGGAGGGTGGCGAGGTGGCCCTCGGCCTCGTCCCCGTCGTCGGTGAGGAAGAGCGCGCGGCAGGCGAAGAGGCGGGGCGCCACGAGCGGCGGGCGCCCGCCGGGATCGGGCGCGAAGGCCGCTCTGGCCAGTCGGCGGGACTGCTCCAGGTGGACGCCGGCCACGGCCTGTTCCCAGGCCCTGACCCCGGCGACGGCGGGGCTCACCGAGTGTGCGGGCAGGGCGGGCGCGGGATGGACGTCCAGGCAGGACTCCTCGTGGCGCAGGAAGCGGGCGACCCGGTGCAGGGCGATCAGCTCGTGCCGCTCGCCGAGCGTGGCATCGTTGTCAGCCCGGGTAGCCCGGTCAAGATCGTTTTCGGACAGGTTCTGTGGGGTTGTCGGGGCCGGTTCCCCCGCGCCGAGGGCGGACGGCGGGCCCGGTTCCCCCGCGCCGGGGGCGGACGGCGGGGTCGCGCCAGGCCCCGGCGGGGTGTCCGCCACGCGTTCGCCGGGCTCGGCGGGCTCGGCGAGGCGGGCGGCGCGGGTGTCGCCGCCGAGCAGGCACAGGTCGACGGCCTGGGAGCGCAGGTGCGCGCGGGCGCCGGAGGAGCGGATCAGGCCGTGCAGGCGGCGCTCGGCGGCGGCGGGGGCGGTGACCATCTGCACCGAGGCCAGCTGGAGTTCGACGCGGGCCCGTTCCTCGGCGGGCAGCGGCTCGTCGAGGGCGCGGGCGAGATAGGCGGTGGCCCGGTCACGGCGTCCGCTGCGCAGCGCGGCGGTGAAGCCCCGGCGCAGGGTGTTGACGGCCCAGGGGGCGCCGACGGGCCGGGCGAGCAGCAGCAGTTCGGCGATGCCCTGGTCGGCGACGGCGACCCGCTGGGCGAGCCGGGCGGCGCGCGCGTACAGGTCGGCGCGGTCGGCGGCGGGCATCTCCTCCAGGATGCGGGCGCGCACCACGGCGTCGTGCACATGCGGCGCGCCGTCGCGGGTGGTGGTCAGGCCACTGGCCTTGAGGGTGGCGCGCAGCCGGGTCTCGGGCACGGGGTGCGGGCCCGCGAGCGTACACACCAGGGGGAAGTCGAGCAGGTCGCCGCAGACGGCGAGGGCGCGCAGGACGTCCACGGCGGCCGGGTCGCGCAGTTCGCTCAGGGCCCGTGCCGCGTGGTCGCCGACCACGTCGGCGGTCAGGGCGCGCAGCTCCTCGACGTGCTCGGCGCCGGGGGCGCGGCCGGTGCGGGCGAAGCGGTCGAGGACGTCATGGACGACGGCCGGGACGCCCCGGGTGGCCTCGGCGAGTGCCTCGGTGAAGGCGGGGTCGCCGGGGCGGTGGAGGACCGCGCGTACGGCGGTGGCCATGCCGCCGGCCGTGAGCGGGGGCAGCGCCAGTTCGATGGTGCTCGCCAGCCCGGTCAGGGGGGTGCCCACGCTCCATTCGGGCCGGTCGATGGCGGTTCCGGTGGTGCTGGTGAGCAGGGCCAGGTGGGCCCGGGGCAGGCGCCGGGCGAGGGCTTCGAGCCAGCGCAGGGAGGCCGGGTCGAGCCACTGGACGTCCTCGACGACGACGAGGGTGGGGCGGTAGCGGGCGGCGGCGAGCAGGTGGTTGAGGCCGGGCAGGCCGCCGGGGCGGTGCGGGGTCACGAACAGGCGGGAGGCGATGGTGCGGTCCTCGGGCGAGAGGAGCTGGGCGACCACTCCATAGCGCAGTTCGTGCTCGGCGGGAGTGGCGCGGGCGCTGAGGACGTGCACTCCCCGGTCCCTGGCCTGCCCGGTGGCCCAGCGCAGCAGCTCGTTCTGGCCCAGGCCTGGCTCGCCCGTCACGGTGACCAGGGCGGGGCGTGCGGACCGGAGTTCACCGATCACGGCAGCGAGAACAGCCTGCTCACGGTCGCGTTCGAGCAGTGGCAGATCAGGGGGTGCCATGCGGTGATCTTATATTTGCGCGGGAGCTGTGGTGACTGCGTGGAACGTCTTGTTCTTCCGTTGACGAAATATTCATGTGCTGTCTCCGGCCGGCCGGGCCGGGGCCCGGCAGGGAGCGCCGTCCGCTTGCAGGGCGGCGCCCAGGTCCGCGCGCCGCCGTACCCCCAATTTGCGGTAGACGCTGGTCAGATGGAGTTCGACGGTGCGTACGGTGACGAAGAGGGACTGCGCGACCTCCCGGTTGCCCGCGCCCGAGGCGACCAGGCCGGCCACCGTGCGCTCGGTGCCGGTCAGCATGTCCAGGGCGGAGGAGGTGATCTCCCGCATCCGCCCGCCGGCCGCCAGCAGGTCCTGCCGCGCCTGGCGGGCCAGGGCCACGCAGCCGCAGCGCCTGGCCAGCGCGACCGCCGCGCGCAGGTGCTCGCGCGCCTGCCGGGCCTGCCCGTCGGCCATCAGCGCCCGCCCCAGCATCAGCGAGGCACGGGCCTCGTAGCCGCGTGCGGGTGAGGACCCCAGCAGGGTGACCGCCTCGCGCAGCGGTGCCACGGCGCCCGGCCCCGGGGTGGCGGCGCCGCGGGCCAGGGCGGCGTAACCGAGCGCCCGCCGGGTGCCCCACCGCTCGCTGCCGGCGGCGCCCTGCTCGGCGAGTGCGCGGGCCTCCCCGGTGCGGCCGAGTTGGCCGAGGAGGCAGGCGGCCTCCAGCCACCAGGGGGTCAGGACGGGGTTGTTGAGCCCGGCCTGCCCCAGGGAGTCGCCGCAGGCCAGGAACGTCGCCAGCGCCCCTTCGAGATCGCCGCGGGCCAGTTGGAGGCGGCCGCGCGCCATCAGGTACCAGTGGTATTCCCACACGAAACGGTCGAAGCCCGGGCGTTTGATGGCCGCGAGGGCCTCCTCGGCGCGTGCCGTCTCGCCGCGTGCGACGAGGGCCGAGGCGTAGGCCGTGTGCGCCATGGTGGTGTTGTCGGCCCAGCGTTCCTGGCCCTGGATCTCAAGCGCCGTCTGCGCGTCCGCCGCGCAGTCCGCGAGCGCGCCGTTCTCCAGGCGGAACAGCGCCCGGGTGGACAGGGTCAGGACGTAGGTCCACACCGCGGCGTTCTCGCGGCTGGTCCGCAGGACCGTCTCCAGCGCGTCGTCGGCGGCCCGGTCCTCCTCGGCCAGGTGCAGGGCGAGCGAGGCGGGCAGCAGCGACCAGGCCCCCAGCGGGGCGTCGGGGGTGCGCAGCGCTCGGCGGGCCCGGCGGGCGCTGTCCGCGGCGCGGCCGCCGTGCGCCGCGGACAGCGCGCTGAGCCCCCCCGGTGGACTTCTCGTCGGCGCCGACGATGAGCAGGGCCGACTCCGCGAGCGTGCGCAGTTCACCGTCGGCGGGGTCCATGCCGGGCCCCAGTTCGGCGTCGAGGGCGTCCAGGGCCTCGGTGAGGACTTCGGTGCCCTGGGCCGAGCGCTGGACGCCCAGGCAGGTCAGGGCGAGCTGGATGGCGGTGGCGGTGCGGGCGCGTACGTCGGTGGTCAGGGCGTGGGCCTCGTGCAGCAGGCTCAGCGAGCGCTGGGGGTCGCTCTCGGCCAGGGCCTTGCCGAGGCGGGCGAGGAGGGCGGGGTCGTCCGGTTCGGCACGGCGCACCCGCTCCAGGTAGCGGGCGGCCGCCTCCGGGGCGGCGCGGTGCTCGGCCTGGGTGGCGGCGGCGCGCAGCACGGACAGGGCCCAGGCGTCCTGGACCGAGGGGGCGAGGAGCAGGTGGGCGGCGCTCTCCTCGGGCGGGCGGCCGATGTCGCTGAGCAGCCGGGCGGCGCGCAGCCGCAGCGCGGCCGCCTCCGCCTCGCCGATGGTGTCCAGGACGGC
>NZ_JASKYR010000865.1:0-2534 GCF_041028215.1 Streptomyces flavofungini | reverse complement strand
ACGCGGGCTACCAGCAGAAGCGCAGCTTCGAAGACGGCGTCGTGCGTCTGGAGTTCGGCCTGGAGCCGACCGACCGCTCCCTCGCCGTGCAGCGCGCCCGCGAGCAGCGCGCCGAGGGCCKCTCCGTGACGGTGTCCACGCGGATGACACCCGCCTGGCGCAGCAGGGCCGACACGGTGGCGTGCGGCAGCCGGGTGGCCTGTACGGCGTGCCCGGTGGGCGCGATGCCGCTGTGCCGGGCGCCCTGGACCACGACGAGCGGCTTGGCGGTCGCGGCCCTGCGGGCGAGGCGGGTGAACTTGCGCGGGTTGCCGATGGTCTCCAGGTACATCAGGGCGACATCGGTGTCCGGGTCCTCGTACCAGTACTGGAGGACGTCGTTCCCGGAGACGTCGGCGCGGTTGCCGGAGCCGACGAACGTCGAGAGGCCCCACAGGCCCGCGCCCCTGCGGTGCAGCCCGGACAGGAGCGCGATGCCGATCGCCCCCGACTGGGTGAACAGACCGATGCGCCCGCGCGCGGGCGACTGCGGGGCGAGCGAGGCGTTGAGCCGCGTCCGGGGGGAGGTGTTGATCACGCCGAAGGCGTTCGGGCCGATGATGCGCATGCCGTACGAGCGGGCCTGGCGCACCAGTTCGCGCTGCCGCTCACGCCCCTCGGCGCCGCTCTCGGCGTATCCGGCGGAGAGCACCACGAGGCCTTGCACCCCGCGCTCGCCGCACTCGGCGACGACCTGCGGCACGCGGTCGGCGGGCACGGTGACCACGGCGAGGTCCACGGGCTCGGCCACGGACGCCACGGAGGGGTGCGCGGGCACGCCCTCGACCTGAGTGCCCTCTTCGAAGGCGCTGTTCACCGCGTACAGGCGTCCGGTGAACCCGGCGTCGCGGAGGTTGCTCAGGACGCTGCGGCCGACCCCGCCGGGGGCCCGGCCCACGCCGATCACCGCGACCGAGCGGGGTGTCAGGAGGCGCTGCACGGAGCGGCCCTCGGCGCGCTGCTCGCGGGCGCGCTGCACGGCGAGGGAGCGGTCGGTCGGCTCCAGGCCGAACTCCAGACGCACGACGCCGTCTTCGAAGCTGCGCTTCTGCTGGTAGCCCGCGTCCGTGAACACCTTGATCATTTTGGTGTTGGCGGGCAGCACCTCGGCCGCGAAGCGCCGGATGCCGCGCTCCCTCGCGACCGCCGCGATGTGTTCGAGGAGCGTGGAGGCGACGCCCCTGCCCTGGTGGGCGTCCTGTACGAGGAAGGCGACCTCGGCCTCGTCGGCGGGCGCGCTGGCGGCCATGCCCCGCTCGTCGATGCGGTCGTAGCGCACGGTGGCGATGAACTCGCCGCCCACCGTCGCCGCCAGGCCGACCCGGTCCACCTGGTCGTGGTGGGTGAAGCGGTGCACGTCCTTGGCGGAGAGGCGGGGGTAGGGCGCGAAGAAGCGGTAGTACTTCGACTCGTCGGAGACCTGTTCGTAGAAGCTGACCAGGCGGTCCGCGTCGTCGGCCGTGATGGGCCTGATCCGGGCGGTGCCTCCGTCGCGCAGCACCACATCGGCTTCCCAGTGCGCGGGGTAGTCGTGCGGCTCCTGCTGATCCGACGGGGTCTGCATCAGGCCAGGGTACGGGTCACGGGGCGGCACGGACCGTGGACGGGTCGCGGTGCCGCCCGGACCTTGGCAGTCTTGGAGCCGCGTGACCGCCTGCCCGCACCCGGATGACCAGGGCGTACGGTCTGCGGAGCACCCGTGTCGACATGAGACACTGGTCTAGACAACTGTGAAACATCTGGAAGGGCAGCAACACATGGCTGAGCGCCGCGTCAACGTCGGCTGGGCCGAGGGCCTCCACGCCCGACCCGCCTCCATCTTCGTCCGCGCGGCCACGGCCGCCGGCGTCCCCGTGACGATCGCCAAGGCCGACGGCAACCCGGTCAACGCCGCCTCGATGCTCGCGGTGCTCGGCCTGGGCGCCCAGGGCGGCGAGGAGATCACCCTCGCCTCCGACGCCGAGGGTGCGGACGCCGCCCTCGACCGTCTGGCCAAGCTCGTCGCCGAGGGCCTCGAGGAGCTCCCGGAGACGGTCTGAACCGAGCGGTACCGGTCGGAGGGCCCACCCTGATACGGGGTGGGCCCTTCGGCGTATCGGATGCGGGTCGGGCCCTTCGGCGTTTTACGGATACGGGGGTGGACCCATGGGCGTGTGCATTGCGTCGGGCTATTCCGGCCCCGATGGGGAGCAGCGGAAATTACCCCCGGTGCGGAACTCTCCGCTCCCTGCCAGAACAACTCTGCTATACAACTCCGTACCCACTCCTTGTATACGGCGTCCGCGTTAATTCAGGAGACTCGCCGTGTTGACGGCACGTTGCGGATTTCTCACCGGGACCGCGCGCCCTGCGGGCCGCAGCCGGTGCGTGGCGGCCGCGCGCTCCGCGTGCCCCGCGGTGAGCGCCCTGGCCCGCTCCGCGTCGCCGCGGGCCACCGCGTCCACGATCGCGGCGTGCTCCGCCCAGGCCTCGCCCGGCTCGGCGGGCGGCTCGAC
>NZ_JASKYR010000864.1:0-2564 GCF_041028215.1 Streptomyces flavofungini | reverse complement strand
ACCCGCGCGAGGCGGAGTTCCAGCTGCCGGCCTGGACGGCCGGTCTCCCCGAAGAGCGCTTCGGCGACTATCAGAAGGGCTTTCCCTTCGGCTGTGTGATCGACCTGCGGGGACCCCACGCCCCCGAGATCAGCACCAGCCGCACGCGCGTCTTCTCCTACGACCAGGCCTGGGTGGCCCGGCAGATCCACGATGCCTGCGCCGCCTTCGAACCGCCCGAGTGGCTCACCCTGGAGTGGCTCTGGGGCTTCGGGGTGTGGCTGCCCGCCGAGGCCGCCGTGCTGACCGAGCGGCTCCTCGCGGCGGACGCCCGGCTCGTGAGCGGGCTCACCTGGGAGCGGACCTTCCCCATCCCGTTCCGCCGCGTCGGGTACTTCCCCGGGGACCAGGAGCTGGCGCTGGACAGGCCGCGGCGAGCGGGCGGTGCCGGTGCGGTGAGCGAGGCCTACCGCTCATGGCGGGCCGCCGTCCTGCGCGGTGTCGGAATCAGACTCCAGGACCGTCAGGTGGGACTGCCCATCCCGGAATCCGTCGAGGGGTACCCCTCCCCGCGGGCGTGGGAGGCCCGGATCACGGGCCGGGAGATGGGCGACTCCCTGCTGCGTGCCGCGCTGTCCGCGCCCGACGGGGGACCGACCGCCTGGCACCTGCTCAGGATGGTCAGGCGGCACGCCCTCACGGGCGCCGTCGTTCCCCAGGTCCCCGATCTCGATGTGGCCGCCGCGACGGAACTGGACGCCCTGGACCGCGGGCTGCTGCTCGGCAGGGACACCTACGGCGGCCTGCTCGGGCACTGGCTGTCCGACGGGCAGCGCACGCTGTCGCCGCTCGCGGTACTGCGTACCTTCTCCCTGGAGACAGGACGGCCGGTGCGCGAGGCACTGGAGCGCGCGCGGCGGCTCGCGGCGCTCGGCATCAACCTCCATGTGCCGTCGGCCGTGGGAGAGGTTCCGGCCGGTCTCACGGTCACCGCCGAGGATCTGCACGCCCTGTCCTGGCACCCCCGTCTCGCCGGTGCGAAGGGGGAGTACACCCAGGGGCAGCGCCCGTCCGACGAGGCCTATGAGGCGGTGCTGCGCAGGCACGCCTGGTGGGGTCTGCCCGAACTGCCGGCGTTTCCGGCCCCGAGCACGCCGGAAGCGGGGGGCGACACCGGCCCGGAGGCGAGCCCGGAGCTGCGCGAGGAGTTCGTGGCCACCTTCGACATGGCGGTGCACTACGAATCCGCCCTGTCGCTGGGCGAAGTGGCCCTGGTGTCGGGCAAACTGTCCGTCCCGCTGGCCGAGGTCCTCAAGCGGTTCGCCCCCGTGCTCGCCGAGCGCCGTGTGCGCGTGCCCGATCTTGGCGAGCTCGCGGGCCACACCGCGAGCCGCCTCGAGTGCGAGCTGCTGCGGGTCCCGGACCCCATGGCGTTCTACGCGCGCCAGATCGCGACCCCCGCGCCCCTGCTCGACACCGCGCGGGCGGTGCAGGCGGTGCAGGCGGACGACGAGCAGGTGGGGCGGACCCTCGCCTGGCTGGCCGCCAAGGGGCTCGTCCATGAGTCGGCGCCCGCGCTCGTGCGGGAGTGGCGGCGTCTGTCGCCCGGTGACCTGCGGCTCCTCCCGGACAACAGGTCGATGCTGCGCACGCTCGACGCGGTCCACCCGGGCAACTTCTGGGAACAGATGAGGCAGACACGCGTCGACGCGCCCTACGCCCTCCAGGCCGCGGCGGCCGCCGACGTACCGCTCGGCACGGCCTTCGAGCGGCTCACCGCCCTCGGGCCGCTGACCGGGCACGAGGTGTCCCTGCCGCTGCCCCTCGCGCCGGACCTCGCCGACGCGCGGCCCGTCGCCGCCGACGCCTGGGCCTGCTGTCTGGCGGGTGAGGAGGGCGTGGTCTGGCGCACGTCGCCCGACGTGTCCGTTCTCATCCAGTACACCCGCGATGTGGGCGGCACCCTCGGCGAGAGCATCGGCACCCTCAGCGGGTACGCCCCGCTCGGCGCTCCCTGGACGGAGATCCCCGACGACCTGACCGACGGCGGCCCGGCCTGGCGCGACCACCGGCCCACCGTCCACGACACGGCGATGTTCCAGCCCGACCTGCTCGGCGGGCGTCCCGTCACCGCCCTGGACCTCCTCCGCGTCGCCGGACGCTTCGGCTGGCCCCTGAACCGGGCCTGGGACCGTATCGCCCTGTACCGCCCCTTCGGGGTGAAGCTGACGGTGGAGCRCCCGGAGTGGGACGCCGTGCCCGCCTGGCGGGACCTCGTCCTGCTCACCGAGCGGTACACCGGCCGCGCCCCCGCCCTCACCGGGCGGGTGACGGCCGACCGCATTGCCSTCGCGGCCCGCGAGGTCGACAGACCCACTGACTGGGTGCGCGACCGGTATGCCGGGTACGCCCCGCTGTTCGGCCTGACGCTCCCCGCCGATTTTCCGGCCGAGCCCGCCCCGACGCCGCGCGCACAGCCGTACCGCCCGGACACCGACTGACGCCCTCACGGAGAATCACGCGCCATGCCCGCACACGACCCGACCACGTTCCAGGAAACCGAAGTCCACCCCACCACCCCCTTC
>NZ_JASKYR010000863.1:0-2616 GCF_041028215.1 Streptomyces flavofungini | reverse complement strand
TCATGGAGCCGAGCGCCTCGGGCGGCAGCGGTTCCAGGCCGCGCGCGGGCAGCGGATTGCCCGCGGGGACGGCCGTCCAGCTCCCCGCTCCCCTGCGGGACTCAAGGAACCCCTCGGTGCGCAGCGCCTCGTAGGCGGCGGCGACGGTGGTGCGGCTGACGGCGAGCGCCACGGCGAGCTCCCGCTCGGCGGGCAGCCGGGCGGCGACCGGAACGCGGCCTTCGAGCACGAGCAGCCGGATACCGTCGGCGAGCGCGCGATAGGCCGGCGGGCGGCGCGTGCCCGTGCCGCCGGGCCTGGCCTGCTGGGAGGCGAGGAGCCTGGCGAGCTGAGCCGAGCCCATCGCCGAAGTCCACTGAGCCATGATGACCGGTCCACCTTCCCCGAATTGGCCATGGTTGTGGCCTGCTTCCAAGCCACAGGGTGTCATGTGTCGGGCCACCAGCACTACCGGAGGAGTTTTCCTTGTCCCGTACCGCGCGCCATCCGCGTTCCCTCCTTCCCAGACGCCTGGTCCAGCTCTACGGAGGCCTCGCCCTGTACGGCGTGAGTTCGAGCCTGATGATCGAGGCGGGGTTCGGGCCCGAGCCGTGGAACGTGCTCAACCAGGGTCTCGCCGAACTGACCGGTCGCTCCATCGGCGTCGTCTCGATCGTGGTGGGCGCGGCCGTGCTCCTGCTCTGGATTCCGCTGCGCCAGCGGCCCGGCCTCGGCACGGTCTCGAACGTCGTCGTCTGCGGACTGGCGATGGACGCCACCCTGGCACTGCTCCCTGACGCCCGCACGCTCGCCTTCCGCGTCCCCCTGCTGGCCGCCGGAGTCCTCCTCAACGGCGTGGCGACCGGGCTCTACATCTCGGCCGCCTTCGGCCCGGGGCCGAGGGACGGTCTGATGACCGGCCTGCACGCGCGTACCGGCCGCTCGGTCCGGCTGATCCGGACCTCGATCGAGGTGGCGGTCGTCGCCACCGGCTTCGCGCTCGGCGGCACCGTGGGCGTGGGCACGGTCCTGTACGCCCTCTCGATCGGCCCGCTCGCCCAGTACTTCCTCCGCCTCTTCGCCCTCCCCTCGCCGGGCGCCGGACAGGTGGTGGCCGCCGGGGGTCCCTCCGAGCAGGCGATACTGCGGCCGTGACCTCGCGCGTACGACACCCCTATCTCGACCACCCGGGACCGCTCGCCCTCGCCCACCGCGGGGGCGCGGCGGACGGCCTGGAGAACACCCTGACCGCCTTCCGGCGGGCGGCGGAGCTGGGCTACCGCTACATGGAGACGGATGTGCACGCCACCTCCGACGGCCGCCTGGTGGCCTTCCACGACGCGACGCTGGACCGGGTGACGGACGCGCGGGGACGCATCGTCGACCTCCCCTGGCGCGAGGTGCGACGCGCGCGCGTGGCGGGCGGCGAACCGGTGCCCCTCTTCGAGGACCTCCTCCAGGCCTTTCCCGAGGTGCGCTGGAACGTGGACGTGAAGGCGGAGCCCGCGCTCCTGCCGCTGCTCGATCTGATCGGCCGCACCGACAGCTGGGACCGCGTCTGCGTCGGTTCCTTCTCCGAGGGCCGGGTGGCGAGGGCCCAGCGCCTGGCGGGGCCCCGCCTGGCCACCTCCCTCGGCACCCGGGGCGTGGCGGCGCTGCGCCTGCTCTCCTGCGGGGTGCCCGCCGCCCCGCGCCGCTCGGCGGTCTGCGCGCAGGTGCCCGAGACGCACGCCGGCATCCGGGTGGTCGACCGCCGCTTCGTCCGCGCGGCCCACGCGCGCGGGCTGCGGGTGCACGTGTGGACGGTGAACGACGCCGCCCGGATGGCCGCCCTTCTCGACCTGGGCGTGGATGGCATAGTTTCCGATCACATCGAGACGCTGCGCGAGGTGCTGAAGGACCGGGGGCTGTGGGTCTGACCGCCCGGGGGCGGCTCCGGAACGGGGAACAGCGAGGTCACCGGTGAGCACCGACACCGTGCGGGGGACGACGGCCGAGAGCGCCGGGCGGCGGCGCGAGCAGCAGGGCTGGTACGTGTACGACTGGGCGTGCTCGGTCTACTCCACGAGCGTCCTGACCGTCTTCCTCGGCCCCTACCTGACGGAGATCGCCAAGGCCGCGGCCGACCCCGAGGGGTATGTGCATCCGCTGGGCATCCCGGTCCGCGCCGGTTCGTTCTTCGCCTACGCCGTCTCCGCCTCGGTGATCCTCTCGGTCTTCGTGATGCCGGTGGCGGCCGCGTCCGCCGACCGCACCGGCCGCAAGAAGCCGCTCCTCGCGGCGGCCGCCTATCTGGGCGCGGCGGCGACGACGGGCATGTTCTTCCTGGACGGCGACCGCTACCTCCTCGGCGGCCTCCTGCTGATCGTCGCCAATGCCTCGCTCGCCGTCTCGATGGTCCTCTACAACTCCTATCTGCCGCAGATCGCGCTCCCCCACGAGCGGGACGCGGTCTCCTCGCGCGGCTGGGCCTTCGGCTACGCCGCGGGCGCGCTCGTCCTCGTCCTGAACCTGGTGCTGTTCCTGGCCCACGACAGCTTCGGCGTCTCGGAGGGGACGGCGGTCCGCATCTGCCTGGCGTCGGCGGGCGTGTGGTGGGGCGCCTTCACCCTCGTACCCCTGCGGCGGCTGCGGGAC
>NZ_JASKYR010000862.1:0-2814 GCF_041028215.1 Streptomyces flavofungini | reverse complement strand
ATCCGCAAGAAGGACATAAAGGGCAAGGCGGTGCCCCCCCCCCCCCCCCCCCCCCCCCCCCCCCCCCCCCCCCCCCCCACGCACGGCCTGCGCTCACGAGCCGTCCTCGTCGCAGCCATGCAAGCACGGGCAACGCTAAGGAATTTGCGAGTCTTCCCCCCCCCGTGCGGCATGACCGGGAGGTCATGCCGCACCGCCTTGCCGTCCCCCGCTAGCCGAACGGGATCGTGAGCGTCGAATCAGCCGTCCCGGTCCGGAGCTTCGCCGGGGCGTTGCCGATCGCCGACCACACCTCAAGGCGTACCGTGCCGCCCTTGAGGTTGCCCAGCGAGCCCGTCGCCGACTTCAGGCCACGGCCCTCGCTGTAGGCCTCCCAGCCGTTCACCGGATCGGTCGCGAAGTACTGGTAGGTCTCCGTGCGGTCGAAGGTGCCGTCACCGGTGAGGTCGTAGCTGACCCTGGCCTGCTGGCCGAGGCCGACCGCGGTGCCCGCGTCCACCTGGAGGCGGAAGGACGTGGCCCGGCCCGAGGCGAGGGTGCCGTTGACGTTCTTCGCCTCGTAGACCTGCGGCTGGTACGGCGTGCCGTCGTGGTTGGCGCCGCCCGCCGAGGCGAGGGTGTCGCTGCCCGCCGTGGCCCCGGTGGCGGTGGTCAGGGTGCCTCCGCTGCGGAGCTGGAAGACGTTGCCCGTGGGCGGCTCGGGGTCGGGGTCGCCACCGCCCGTGCCGTTGCCCGTGGCGGTGGAGCGGGCCGGGACCGTGAGGGTCTTGCCGTCGGAGAAGGTGACCGTGCGGGAGGAGGAGCCGAAGTTGTGCGCCGCGTAGGTCCGCGTCGTGCCCTTGGTGAAGACCGCCGACGTCGGGATGTCGCCCGTGATGGTCGTATCGGGCGCGCCGAGGGCGTCCAGGGTGCCGATCCAGTGGTAGGTGTGCGCCTTGGACTCGCCCTGCTCGGGCGTGTAACCGGCGTTGCCCGCGTCCCACTTGCCCTTGGCCGCGCCCGGATCGGCGAGCGACTCAAACTCCCAGAGGATGTCGCGCCACTCCACGGCCGGGCCTCCGTTCTCCCGGACCATCTCGGCGAGGTTGCGCCGGATCGCGGCCTTGTTCCCGGCCAGGTGGAGCGAGCCGCCGGTGACCGGCAGCACGTTGATGCCGTGGATCTCCTCGGGGTTCGCCGTCCACCACGTGGAATACGCCACCCCGCTCCCCCACACCATTCCGGCCGTGTCATGGCCGAACCCGGAGGGGAAGACCTGCTCGTCGGCGTCGAACCAGTACTGGGCGATCGCCTCCGACTCCGTGGTCAGCAGATAGGCGCCCAGATCGCGCAGTTCGGCGTTGTCGGTGGCCGAACCCCACAGGACCAGGGCCGCGCTGAGGTTGGTCGACTCCGAGGAGGACTCCTGGTTGTTGCCCGCGGCGAAGCCCTGGTGCCCGGAGGCCCAGCTGTGGCCCGCGTAGATGTCGAAGCCGCGCAGGAAGGGGAAGGCCGAGTCGGAGCGGGCGGGGTTGGCGGCGTCCTTGATGAGCGTCTTCACCATGCCGCCCCACGCCGAGTCGGCGGCCCAGGCCTGGTCGTACTGGGCGACGACCGCCGCCGCGTAGACGTAGTAGCTGTAGTGGAAGTGGTGATCGTTGAGCTCGGTGTCGCTGCCGTACGACGCCGGGTAGCCGATCAGGGTCTTCCAGTCCTTGTCGTAGGAGAACTCGCTCGCGCCCCCGGCGGTGAACCACTCCTGGAGCCGCCCCTTGATCAGGCCGAGGAGCTTGTCGCGGGTAGCGGTCTCGCCGATCTGGTCGGCGACGGGGACGAGCTGGGCGAGCCTGCCGAGCGCCTTGCCCGTCCAGTAGGTGTCGCTGGCGCCCGAGAAGGGGTCGGAGGCGTTCGCCACGTCGTCGAGATAGCCCTTCAGCCGCGCCTTGTCCACGCCGGAGGACTTCGGCAGGGCGGGCAGGACGGACGAGGACTTCTGCGTGGTGCTGAAGGACGTGCCCTCGCGCACCTTCATCGTGCCGCGCGGCGACTTGTAGGTGTACGAGGTCAGCGCGTCGGTCGTGTGCAGCCACTGGTGGCGGTAGAGCGCCTGGAGCGTGCCGGTCTCGCTGCCCTCCTGCGCCTGGGTGGTGAGGCTGTAGGTCGCCTTCACCGAACCGCCCGTGGCCGACCAGGTCGCCTTGGAGCCGGTGACGAAGCTGTAGGCGTACTTCTTGTACGTGGCGAGCGCGTCGGTGGAGGGCAGGACGGCGAGGGAGAAGTAGTCCTTGGCGCCCAGACCCGCGGTGATCGTCGAGCCGGAGACGTTCCAGTCGCTGCCGCTGGGGGCGAAGAGGGCGTAGTGGTGACCGGCAACGGTGATGCCGAGGACGTTGCCCTGGTCGGCGAAGACGCTCGGCGCTCCGGCGGTGGTGATCTGGGCGTTGCCGCCGGAGCCCTTGGCGTAGACGTAGGGCAGGCCGTGACCGATGGTGGTGCGCAGGGTGCGGGTGCCGTCCGACCAGTAGGGGGTCACGGTCCAGTCGGACCAGGCGTCGGCCTTGGTGTCGGAGGAGTTGAGGCCGCTCAGGCCGAGGGTGAGGTCGCGCTTGTGCGCGAACTCGTACTGGCGGCCGTCGCCGACGATCGCGGGCGTCGTCGGATAGCCGACCTCCAGGCCGCCGGAGACGGCCTGATAGGTGAGCGGGTGTCCGTACATGGGGGTCGAGTACGGATTGTCGCCGTACCGCTGGAAGGCCAGCGAGGACCACCAGTCGTTGGTGGGGACCGGCTTGCCCTTGGCCGCCGCGGTGACCTTGGGGGTCACCGGGGTGCCGG
>NZ_JASKYR010000861.1:0-2823 GCF_041028215.1 Streptomyces flavofungini | reverse complement strand
GGTGAGGGTTTCGACCTCCGTCGAATCCGGATTCGACCCCGATGTCGATGCGCTCACGCACCTGGGCTGCGGTGATATCGAGTTCCGGCTCCGGCTCGACGATCTCCGCAACGGCCCGCAGCGGGGGTCGGCGAGAGTCCCGCCCTGGTCGAAATCACCTCACAGGGCGCGGTCACGGTGCGGCTCTCCGCGTCGTGGCCGTCAGGCAGAGGCAGAAACGCCGCGCTCCCACAGCTCTTCGGCGTGATCCCGGAAGCGGTCGGCCATGCCGCCCTCGCCGTGACGGCGCAGGTGCAGAAGCGGCGAGTCGTGCCCGGCCAGGCGCGCCAGGTGAGGCGTCACAAGTAGATTGTCGTCGAACCTGAAGACGCTCAGGGCGACGTGGCTCGCCGCATCCTCCGGAGCGCTGAAGCGTGTTTCCAGGCCGACCAGAGGGCCCAGGCGGCTCAGCGCGTCCAGGGTCGTCCGCACCCGCGAGGACAGCGTCAGGGCGACCTCTTCGACCGCCTCCCGCTGCCGGGTCACCTCGCCGTCGGGATCGCCGACCAGAAACCTGACGCGGCATCCCGCCTCGGTCTTGCGGCGCAGTCGGTCCGCGAAGGCGGGGAGCTGGGTCCACAGAAAGTAGTTCGTGTAGCCCGCGAAGAAGATGTCCTTCACAGCGCCGTCGACCAAGTCGCCCCACAGGGTGGACGGCGCAGCGGACCGGAAGGGGTAGGACCGGACGATCTCCAGGTCCCCGCCTGTCTTGATGCGGTCCGTCACGACCTTGGGCCACAGCATGTGTTCGTCAACTCCCAACGCCTCAGCAGCGTCCTCGCGGTTCCTGGCATGCGGGATCAACGCGTCATCCGCCAGCCATCGTTCGACGGTCTTGCTAGTTACCCCAAGGCGCGCTGCTAGTCGTCGGGGCGACTGTCCGGCCGAATCCATAGCTGACCGCAGGTTCCTGTTCAAGGTATCCCCCGGAACGTTTGGGCCTTTTCCAAGCTAACGCCGAAGCGGCCGAAGTGTCGCTGCTTACGGGAGAGATACGTCCCTCTGGGAGGCCGACGATTTGGCTGAACACAGACCCCCGCGACCGCTCGCGCGCAGTCCGGGGGCGTGGCCGACTGCAAGGGAGCCGACGATGCACGATAACCACACAACAGGCTCAGACAGAGCGGCGCATAAACGCGTATTCCAGTACAAGACTGGCGAATTGGTTATTGACGAGGTGAGGATGAAGCTGGGTGTGGTGATGGACCGCGTCGGCGGACGTCTTCAGCTTCGCCCTCCGGCGGGCGGCACCGAATGGGATTGCGACCCCCAGTGCGCCCGGAGGCCGCAGTCGGATCAGGTGATGACCGCGTCGTCGCGGGAGCAGTCACCATGAAGATGACCAAGCCGAAAGAGCTGTCTGCCCAGTGCGCGATCAACGAACACGGCTTCTGTTCCGGCAACAGCGTCCGGGTCTTCGCCCCCGGCGCGAGGCGCCCGTGCGAGGCGCCGCTCTTCACCTACCACTGCGGTTGCGACTGCCACGGCGCGCGGGCGGTCATCCTGACCAAGCGGTGGTGGTCGACGTGATCCAGACGTGCGCTGAATGCGATGACCTGACGGACGGCGCGGTGCCCGTCGCCGTAGAGCACGCGGGGACCGGGCCCGGACGCGTCGTCTTCCTGTGCGCGACCTGCCGCTACGTGATGCGGGTCGTGCCCCTGGCCGAGCATCCCGAGGACTCGGACGGCTTCGTGATCTTTCTGAAGGAGGACCCCTGAGACGGGCGTCGGCGCACTGATGTGGACAGCCGCCGCCCAGGACGACGCCCCCGCTTCCCGAGTAGGAGGGTCATAGCCGGGCGGGCTGATCGATACGCCTCACTCGGCCCGCGCCTGGGCCGCCAGGTGCTTCTGGACCCCCTCGGCCAGCTCCCGGCTGCTGGCGAGAGCGGCATCGAGGCCACGCTGCGGGTTGGTGCCCGCCTGTTGCTGAAGGACGACACCCAGGATCAAGCGCTTGGAGGACTGCGCCGTGGCCGCCCACAGCAGAGCGCCTCCTGCCGGTGTGCTGGATCCCGTCTTGAGTCCGATCACACCGGCATGTCCCAGCAGCGTGTTGGTGTTGTGGATTGTCTCCCCCGTGTCGGGGTGCTTCGTGGTGCGCTTGGTGACGATCGTGCGGAACACCTTGTCCTTCATGACCTGTCGTGCCAGTTTCAGCTGGTCGACGGCGGTACTGCGGGTGGTGGCCTCGTAGCCGCTGGCGCCGGTGTAGGTGGTGTGGTGCATGCCGAGAGCCTCGGCGGCGCGGTTCATCTTGTGGACGAAGGCTCTCTGACTGCCGGCGTCCCAGCGGGCCAGCAGGCGGGCGATGTTGTTGCCCGAGGGGATCAGCATCAGTTCGAGCAGGCGCCGCTCGCTGAGCTGCTGGCCCTCCTGGAGATAGACCTGGGACTCGTCGGGTGAGGTGGAGCCGTCCGCGGCGCTTGAGTCGACCGTGATGCCGGGCCCCTGGTCCGATCCGCGCAGGGGGTGCTCGCGCAGGATCACGTAGGCGGTCATGACCTTCGTGACGCTCGCGATGGGCACCGGCTTCTGCTCACCACTGGTACCAAGACTCCCCAGGCCCTGCACTTCTACGCTCGCCTGCCCCTCCGTGGGCCAGGGAAGGGAGCGTGCCCCGGGGCTCAGGCCGATCGTCGTGTCGTCCGTCGTGAGGTTCCACGCGACCGTCAGCCCGAGGAGGGCCATGGCGACGGCTGCCGCCATCGTGGCGATCCGGCGGCTACGGCGGTGGCCCGCGCCTTTCCGGAGCCGGTGCGGTGGGTGGGCCGTGGGGCTG
>NZ_JASKYR010000860.1:0-3279 GCF_041028215.1 Streptomyces flavofungini | reverse complement strand
GGACAAGGTGGTCGGCAGGCTCTGCCCACGCGCTCGTACGTCAGCGGCCGGACATGCGGACGGCGGCGCCAAGACGTCCCGAAACCCCGACCAACTCAGTCATCTCACTGTCCTCCCAACTCGGACCTGACACGTGGTCCTCACACATGGATCTTTCACCGGCACTCTCAGACACCCGCTGAGACGTCCAACGCCTCCCGCTGGTGCGCCAGTTGGCGGGAGGCCGGAGCGTTTGAGTGATGAGGGCCGAGCTGGCTACTGTCTGCGGCATGAAGACGACAGCGCCCGCCGAGCGGGACATGCAGGCGACGACCGCGACGGGACGGGATGCGCGGACGGCGGTTCTCACCCGCGCCAAGCGGGCCAACGTGCCGCTGCGCAAGACCTTCGTCCAGGCCAACAAGGGCGCCGCCAGCCGCCACGGCCCTCTGAAGGACTTCGTGACGGGCAGGGACCTGCGGGGCCTCAAGGCCTACCTGCTCATCGTGGCCGCGTGCAGCAACGGGGACAACGGCTGGTCCACCACCCACGACAGCGCGGTGTGGGCGCGCCTCATGGACATTCACGAGACCGCGACCGACCAGTCCGCCCGTACGGGCGCCTGGCGGACCCTGCGCAGACTGGAAGCACGCGGTCTGGTCACATGCGGCCGTGAGGGCACCATGATCACGGTCACGCTCCTGCGCGAGGACGGCAGCGGCGACGACTACGACCGGCCCGTGGGTGACACGGAGGAGAACCGCTTCCTTCAGATCCCGACGACGTTCTGGACCCTGGGCCGCGACGAGCAACTGGACCTGCCGGGCCTGGCCCTGTTCCTGGTCGTGGCCCGTGAGAAGAACTGGTCGACGTTCCCCGCGGAGAAGGCCCCCGAGTGGTACGGCTGGTCCGCCGACAGCCACGAACGCGGCCTGAAGAAGCTCGTGGCTCTCGGCTACGTCGAACGCCGCGAACACCGCACCAAGGCCCCGCTCTCCCCGCTCGGCTTCACGGTGGCCCACCAGTACCAGCGCACCGCCGCCACCCGGCCCCGCAAACCCAGGAAGACGGCACCCTCCGCGTCCCGCTGACGCCCCGGGCGCGAACATCAGCGCCCGCCGGGCCTACCGCGTACTTCCGCGCACCATCAGCCGACACCCCGGGAGGGAWYMCCGTGCCGACCGCCSGCGACGGCCACCGCGTCCCCCGCTCCGGCCCCGGCCCCGGCCGCCGCGCCCTCGGCCGTCGGCGCCTATGACGACACGTACTACAAGGACGCGCTCGGCAAGACGGGACCCGCGCTCAAGTCGGCGCTGCACACGATCATCAGTGACCAGACCAAGCTCTCGTACGCCCAGGTCTGGGACGCCCTCAAGGCCACCGACGAGGACCCCGCCAACAGCTCGAACGTCATCCTGCTCTACAGCGGCACCTCGCGGAGCAAGAGCGCGAGCGGCGGCGACCAGGGCGACTGGAACCGCGAGCACGTCTGGGCCAAGTCCCACGGCGACTTCGGCACGTCGACCGGGCCCGGCACCGACATCCACCACCTCCGCCCGGAGGACGTCACGGTCAACAGCATCCGGGGCAACAAGGACTTCGACAACGGCGGCAGCGCGGTGTCGGGCGCCCCCGGCAATCTCACCGACGGCGACTCCTTCGAGCCCCGTGACGCGGTCAAGGGCGACGTGGCCCGCATGATCCTCTACATGGCCGTGCGCTACGACGGCGAGAGCGGCTTCCCCGACCTGGAGCCCAACGACAAGGTCGACAACGGCAGCGCGCCCGCCATCGGCCGCCTCTCGGTACTGAAGCAGTGGAGCGACGAGGACCCGCCGGACGCCTTCGAGAAGAACCGCAACCAGGTCATCTTCGACAAGTACCAGCACAACCGGAACCCGTTCATCGACCACCCGGAGTGGGTGCCCGCGATCTGGTGACGCGCGGGGCCGGTGCGGGGCGGCGCGACGGCGCGCCCCCGCACCGCCCCACAACTCCTGGGGCGGGCAGAGCGTTTCGGCCCGGACCGTCTAGATTGATGCTTGATCGTCGGATCACCGGCACGTCAAGCCACATCAGTCACGTCAGGCCCTCAGGAGGTCCCGTGTCCGACCACGACCCGCAGCTCGACTCCGCCGCCGGCGTCCGTGCGCGCATCGACACCAGCAAGCCGCACTCGGCGCGGTTCTGGAACTACTTCGTGGGCGGCAAGGACAACTACGAGAAGGACCGGGAACTCGGCGACCAGATCAAGGAGATCTTCCCGGGTCTGGTCGACGTGGCGCGCACCAGCCGCCTCTTCCTGGGCCGCGCGGTCAGGCACCTGGCGGGCGAGCAGGGCATCCGCCAGTTCCTCGACATCGGCACCGGCCTGCCCACGGCGGACAACACGCACCAGGTCGCGCAGCGCGTCGCGCCGGACTCCCGCATCGTGTACGTCGACAACGACCCGCTGGTCCTCGCCCACGCCCGCGCCCTGCTGACCAGCACGCCCGAGGGCGAGACGGCGTACATCGACGCCGACCTCTACGACCCCGACACGATCCTGCGCGAGGCGTCGAAGACCCTCGACCTCTCCCGGCCGGTCGCCCTGATCATCCTGAACACCCTCGGCCATGTCGCCGAGCACAGCCGTGCCCGGGACCTGGTCACCCGTCTGATGGCGGCGCTGCCGTCCGGCAGCTACCTCGTCATCAGCGACTCCACGGCCACCAGCGACGGCATGATCGCGGCGTCGAACGAGTACAACAGGAGCGGCGCGATCCCCTACTACGTACGCAGTGTCGAGGAGATCGCCGCCTTCTTCGACGGCCTCGACCTGGTGGAACCGGGCGTGGAGCAGGTCACCCGGTGGCGCCCGGAGACGCCGGACGCGGACGCGGTGAAGGTCGACGCCTACGGAGCGGTGGGACGCAAGCCATAGCGTTGGGCGCTTGGTGTTCGGCCCGCGCCCGATGGATGAGTTCCGGCCCCGGGAGCGGTCCGCCTCTCGACCGGCCGGGCTCCCTGGGGCCCGGCGACCGGGTGGAGGTTCGGGCCGTCGTCTCCGTGGACACCGAGGGCAGCGCGCCGATGGCCCGGTGGCGAGATGGCCGCCGGAGCTGGCGTCGCCGGTGGTGGTCCGCACGCCCGAGGCCGTATGCCTGATGACCAGCCCCCTCCCACGTCCCCGGCTGCTACGGCTGGGTGGGCGGCACCGGCACAATGGCCCACCGCACCCCGTCAGGCAGGGCCGAGGCGGGCGGGCACACCGGCCGGTTCTCGCGGTGACCTGCCTGGTCAACTCCGCCCCGTGCCGAC
>NZ_JASKYR010000086.1:0-18199 GCF_041028215.1 Streptomyces flavofungini | reverse complement strand
CAGGAGCGACCTGATGACCCGCCGCCCCCGCCCGCGCGGCCAGCCCGTGATGACGCCCGCCCTGATGCTCACGGTCGGACTGGCGGGCACGGCCGTCGCCGTGGGGCTGCTCGCCATGATCGAGCTGGGCACGGAGCGGTACGACAGCGTCCGGGTCGGCAACTCCATCGCCTTCGCGTCGTTCGCCCTCTGCCTGATCGTGGCCGCCCTGGAGTGCCGCAGCGAGACGGGCACGGTCCTCACGGCGGACACCTTCGACAGCAAGCAGCTCAACTGGACGATGCTGGCGGAGTTCGCGCTCGCCGTCCTGGTGACCCAGACGGACGTCTTCAACCGGCTGCTCGACACCACACCGCTGCGTGCCGGACAGTTCGGCTGGGCCCTGCTTCCGCCGCTCGCGCTGCTGACGCTGTGGGAGCTCGGCAAGCTCGTGGCCCGGCGGCGGGCCGCCGGCGCCGGGCGGCGGTGAGGCCGCGGTGCCCGGGGGACCGCCCGGCCTGAAGACGCTGCGGAACTACCACCGGGAGTGGCTGGCCAAGGACGTCGTCGCGGGCATCGTCCTGAGCACCCTCCTGGTGCCGCAGGGCATGGCGTACGCGGAACTGGCCGGACTGCCCGCGATCACCGGCCTGTACACCTCCGTGCTCTGCCTCCTGGCGTACGCCGTGGCGGGCCCGTCCCGCATCCTGGTGCTCGGGCCCGACTCCTCGCTCGGTCCGATGATCGCCGCGACGGTCCTGCCGCTGGTCGCCGCCGAAGGGGACAGCGCACGCGCGGTGGCCCTCGCCTCTGTGCTCGCCCTGATGGTCGGCGCGATCACGCTCGTCGCGGGGGTGGCGCGCCTGGGCTTCGTCGCCGACCTGATCTCCAAGCCCACCATGATCGGCTACATGAACGGCCTGGCCCTGACCATCCTGATCGGCCAGCTCCCCAAGCTCTTCGGGTTCTCCACGGACGCCGACGGATTGATCGAGGAGTGCGAGGCCTTCGTACGGGCTCTCGCCGACGGTGCGGCGGTACCGGCCGCCGTCGCCGTGGGCGTCGGCTGCATCGCCGTGATCCTGCTCCTCCAGAGGCTGCTGCCGAAGGTCCCCGCCGTCCTGGTCACGGTGGTCCTCGCCATCGCCGCCTCCGTCGTCCTCGGCCTGAAGGACCACGGGGTGCGGACGGTCGGCACGCTCCCCGAGGGGCTGCCGCCGCTGACCGTGCCCGATGTGCGGTGGGACGACCTCGGGCCGCTGTTCGTCGGCGCCCTCGGCATCGCCCTGGTCTCCCTGGCCGACACCATCTCCAACGCTTCCGCCTTCGCCGCCCGCCAGGGCCAGGAGGTCCGCGGCAACGACGAGATGATCGCCATCGGCACGGCGAACGCGGCGGCGGGCCTCTTCCAGGGCTTCCCCGTCAGCACCAGCGGTTCCCGGACGGCCGTCGCGGAGCGGGCGGGTGCCAGGACACAGCTCACCGGGGTGGTCGGGGCGACCCTGATCGTGCTCATGCTCGTCCTGCTGCCGGGGCTCTTCCGCGACCTGCCGCAGCCCACGCTCGCCGCCGTGGTCGTCACGGCCTCGCTGTCACTGGCCGACGCCAAGGGCACGGCGCGCCTGTGGCGGCAGCGCAAGACGGAGTTCCTGCTCTGCATCGCCGCTTTCCTCGGTGTGGCCCTGCTCGGTGTGCTGCCCGGCATCGCGGTCGCGGTGGGCCTGTCCATCCTGAACGTCTTCCGGCGCGCGTGGTGGCCCTACAGCACGGTGCTCGGCCGCGTCCCCGGCCTGGCGGGCTACCACGACGTGCGCTCCTACCCGCGCGCCGAGGAACTGCCCGGCCTGGTGATCCTGCGCTTCGACGCGCCGCTGTTCTTCGCCAACGCCAAGTCCTTCCGCGACGAGGTGCTGCGGTGCACGCGCACCGAGCCGCCGCCGCGGTGCGTGCTGATCGCGGCCGAACCGGTGACCGACGTCGACACGACGGCCGCGGACGTACTGGAGGAACTCGACGAGGCCCTCCAGAACAAGGGGATCGACCTGGTCTTCGCCGAGCTGAAGGACCCGGTGCGGCAGAAGGTCGAACGCTACGGACTGACCCGCGCCTTCGACCCCGGCCACTTCTTCCCGACCGTGGAGAGCGCCGTCGAGGGGTTCCGCCGCGGCAGCGGCGCACGGTGGACCGCCACGCGGCGGCAGCCGGAGGAGTGAGCGGACCTCACCGGCCGCCGGGAGCCTCCGCGGACAGCAGGTGCGCGCCCCACGGCGGCAGATCGACGTACAGACCGCTGCCGAGCAGCTCGGCGCCGGAGCGCCCGTACCGGTGGGAGAGGAGGAGGTCGGTCAGTTCCCAGGCGCCCTCGCCCAGTTCGCCCCAGGGGAGCCGGACGCGGGCCTGCGCCTGGCGGCCGGAGAGGTTCACCACGGTCAGGAACCGGCCCGCGGGCCCCGACCAGCAGGAGGCGACCAGATGCCGGGCGGAGTCGTTGTCGGGCCAGCCCGCACAGTCCAGGAGCCGCCACCGGCCGGTGCGCATGCCGCTGCCGTGGACCCGCGCGAGCAGATGCTCGTGGAAGGCCCGCAGCGCCTGGTCGACGGGCTCGTCGGGACGCCGGTCGAGGAAGACCGGCAGATGGACGCGGCGCCCGGTGAACTGGCCCTCGTGCCAGAGCGTGGCGCCCGGCAGCGTGGCGATGAGCACCGCGGCGGCGCGCTCCTTGGCCGGGGACAGCGTGTGCGCGGCGCGCGGCTCGTCGTGGTTCTCCAGGAACCGGACGAGCCCGCGCTGGTAGCGCTCGTCGGCCCGCAGATGGGAGCGGACGGACGCGGCGTCCTCGTGCAGCAGCCGGTCGTAGAGCCGCTTGTCGTAGCAGAAGTCGAAGCCCTGCTGCTGGAGCGGCCATTCCAGGTCCCAGTACGCCTCCGCGGCGAAGACCATCCGGGGGTGCCGGTCGCGGACCGCCGTGATGACCTCGGGCCAGAAATCCTGCGCGGGCGGGGCGCCCACCCGCTCGCCCCAGGTCCTGGCGAACACGTCGTTCATCAACAGCATCGCCATGTCGCAGCGCACCCCGTCGCAGATCCGGCCGATGCCGTCGAGCACCTGCGCGGTCGCCCGCCGCAGCGCGGGGGCGAAGGCGTCGAGCTGTACGACATCGGGCCAGGGCGGGAAGAAGGGGTCGCGGCCCCGGGCGAGCACGGCCCGCCCGGTGTCGAGGAAGGCGGCCGGGTCGCGCCGGACGTCCGCCGCGCCGCCCCGCACGAAGAACTCGGGGTGCTCGCTCACCCAGGGGCTGTCGGGGGCGACGTGGTTGGGCACGTAGTCGAGGAGCAGTCCGACGCCCCTGCGGTCGAGTTCGGCCCGTGCGGCGGCCAGCCCCTCGGGGCCGCCGAGCGCGGGGTCGGCCTCGTAGCGGCGGATGCAGTACGGCGACCCCGCGATGTCCCGCTCGCCGATGCCGGGGATGGCCTCGGCGAACGCGGTGCGCAGCGAGGGGTCGTCCAGGGCGATGGACCGCCCGCGCGGGCTGCGTTCCCAGACCCCCATCAGCCAGACGGCGTCGACCCCCGGCGGGGTGAGCTCGTCCCAGGCGTCCTTGGGCACCTCGGCGAGCCCGGCCGGATGACCGGCCGCCTGCCCGGTGCGCCGCGCGGTCTCGCGCAGCCACACGCGGGTGTTCACCTCGTGGATGACGGGCTGTGCGGGCAGCGTGCTCATCGGCCGCCCCTCCTTTTGGAGCCGGGGCGGAAGTCGTCGGGGCCGAGCGTTCCGAAGATCTTCATCAGGGCGGCGACCAGACCGGTCCAGCCCGTCTGGTGGGCGGCGCCGATACCGGCGCCGTTGTCGCCGTGGAAGTACTCGAAGAAGGTGATCAGATCCCGCCAGTGCGGGTCGTCGCGGAACTTCGCCTGGCCGCCGTAGACGGGCCGCCGCCCCGACTCGTCGCGCAGGAAGATCCGCCCGAGCCGCGCGGAGATCTCCCCGGCGACCTCGTAGAGGTTCTTGTGCACCCCGGACCCGGTCGGGCACTCGACGGTGAGGTCGTCGCCGTAGAAGCCGTAGAGGTTCAGCAGCGCGCGGATGACCAGCGCGTTCATCGGCAGCCACACCGGGCCGCGCCAGTTGGAGTTGCCGCCGAACATGCCGCTGTCGGACTCGGCGGGCAGATAGGAGACCTTGTACTCCTCGCCGTGCACCCAGAACGAGTACGGGTGCTCCGCGTGGTGCCGGGAGAGCGCCCTGATGCCGTACGGGCTCAGGAACTCGTCCTCCGACAGGAGATGTCCGAGCACCCGCGTCAGCTTCTTCTCGTCCACGACCGAGAGCAGCCGGGGACCGCCCGTCGTGCCCGCCGAGGCCGCCGTCAGCGTCACCGACAGCGAGGGGTGGCGGTCGGCGAAGCGCCGCAGCCGCTCGGTGAGACCGGAGAGGCGCTCCAGCTGCGGCGGCTCGAAGACGGTCGACGCGCAGAGCGGGAGCAGCCCGACCATGGAGCGGATCTTCAGCCGGACGGCCTGCCCGTCGGGCAGCCGGAGCACGTCGTAGAAGAACCCGTCCTCCTCGTCCCACAGCTCGTCGCCGAGGTCCCCGAGCCGGTCCATCGAGGCGGCGATCCACAGGTAGTGCTCGACGAACTTCAGGACCAGCTCCTCGTAGGAGGGGTTGTGCTCGACCAGTTCCACCGCGATCTGGAGCATCGACTGGCAGTACAGCGCCATCCAGGCGGTGCCGTCGGCCTGCTCCAGGGTGCCCCCGGTGGGCAGCGGCGCGCTGCGGTCGAAGACACCGATGTTGTCCAGGCCGAGGAAGCCGCCCTGGAAGACGTTGCGGCCGCTGGGGTCCTTGCGGTTGACCCACCACGTGAAGTTGGTGAGCAGCTTCTGGAAGGTGCGCTCAAGGAACGCGTGGTCGGCGTGGCCGGTCGTGCCCTTCTCCACCGTGTACACGAAGTACGCGGCCCAGGCGTGCACCGGCGGGTTCACGTCGCCGAAGTTCCACTCGTAGGCGGGTATCTGCCCGTTGGGGTGCAGATAGGTGTCGCGCAGCAGCAGTTCGAGCTGTTCCTTGGCGAAGCCGACGTCGACGACGGAGTAGGCCACCGCGTGGAAGGCCAGGTCCCAGGCGGCGAACCAGGGGTACTCCCACTTGTCCGGCATCGACACGATGTCGTCGCTGACCATGTGGAACCACTCGCGGTTGCGGACGCCGGGACGCGGCGGGCTCCACGGGGTCAGGTCGTGCTCGGCGAGCCAGGTCTCCAGGTCGAAGCCGTAGTACTGCTTGGACCAGAGCATTCCGGCGAGCGCCTGGCGCAGTACGCGCGCCTCGTCCTCGCTCGCCCCCTCGGGCGTCAGCTCACGGTAGAAGGCGTCGGCCTCGGCGAGACGGCTCGCGATCACCGCGTCGAACTTCTTCGGCAGCAGCGGGAGGTGGGCGCCGGAGGGGCCGAGGCGCAGCCGCAGCGTCACGGTTCCGCCGGCCGGGACGGTGAGGGTGTGGTGCACGGAGGCCTTGGTGCCGTGCCGTGCCGGATTGACCGCGCCCATGTCGCCGTCGACCACGCGGCGTCCGATGCCGTCCTTGACGTAGGGCGAGGCGTTGGGGGTGGCGAAGAGGCGCTCGTTGTTGGTCTCGTTCTCGGTGAACAGCAGCTCCGCGGAGCTGTCGCACCGCAGGTCGTAGCTGCCGAGTTCCGGGTGCTCGGCCCGGATGGCGAGGGTCGGACGCGGGCTCTCGACGGCCCGCAGGACCGGCTTGGGGGTCTCGCCGGGGTGCTCGCCCCAGGACCAGGTGTTGCGGAACCACAGCGTCGGCAGGACATGCAGGGTGGCCTCGTCGGGGCCGCGGTTGTCGACGGTGACCCGCATCAGCACGTCGTCGTGGTCGGCCTTGGCGTACTCCACCGTCACGTCGAAGTACCGGTCGTCGTCGAACACCCCGGTGTCCAGGAGCTCGTACTCGAAGTCCTGCCGCGTGCGCCCGCCGTTGACCGCGACGAGGTCGTTGTACGGGAACGCCGCCTGCGGGTACTTGTACAGGTAGCGCAGATAGGAGTGGCTGGGAGTGCTGTCGAGGTAGAAGTAGTACTCCTTGACGTCCTCGCCGTGATTGCCCTCCTGGTTGGTGAGGCCGAAGGCGCGCTCCTTGAGGATCGGGTCGCGGCCGTTCCACAGGGCGAGCGCGAGGCAGAGCCGCTGCTTGTCGTCGCAGATGCCGCCGAGCCCGTCCTCGCCCCAGCGGTAGGCGCGCGAGCGCGCGTGGTCGTGCGGGAAGTAGGACCAGGCGTCACCGCCTGGGCTGTAGTCCTCGCGGACCGTGCCCCACTGGCGCTCGCTGAGGTAGGGACCCCACAGACGTGAGCTGCCGCCCGTTTCGCCGGCCATTCCGGAGCGGCCCGCGTGCGTCTGCCTCTTCATGGACGGCCTCCCTGCGTCGGCCCGGCCCGTTCAGCCAGGGGCGCCAGTCTTGGCGGGGGCCCCGGGGGCCGCCTCCCCTTCTGGGGGTGAGGCTTCCGCCCGCGCCACAAGCGTGATCGCGAGTTCGTACGCCCCCAGCAGGACGCCGGTCACCAGCAGGCCGGTCCACGACGACAGGAGCAGCGCCACCAGGGCCGCCACGACGACGCCGGAGACCCGCAGCACATCGGCGTGCCGGGCCAGCCAGGGCCGCACCGTTGTCTTCCTCTCGCCGAGCCGGTCACCGGCGTGTGCGAGGAAGTGCCCGGTGGCGCGGGCGCCCCGCGCCACGAGCCCGCGCAGCAGCACCGGCAGCCTGCCGGGCCCCGCCAGATAGGCGATGACGGCGATGGCGACGCCGAGCCACAGCAGCTGGTCGCCGCGTTCACGGAGGGTGGTGAAGATCGTCCACAGGGCGGAGCGCACGCCCTCGCGGTAGACCCCGGGCGGCACCTGGCCCAGCAGCTGATCCCGCACCGCCCGCAGGGCGGTCGACAGCGCCGTGACGGTCACCACCAGCCACAGGCCGAGCTGGAGCAGCGTGCGCCTGCGGTTCGGGGAGACCCACAGGGCGATGCCGAGCAGCACCGGCACGGCGATCAGCAGCCCCACCACCGCGCGCTTGAAGACCAGGACGGCGTCCTGGAGCCGCCCCAGCTCGTGCCGGTTGTAGAGCCGGATCTGCGCGAAGTCCTCGGGCAGGTCGACGCCGAGCGCCTTCTCGACGCGGTCGTGCAGACCGGGCGGGATCTCACCGGAGGAGAGGGCGGGCAGATCGAGCTCCTTGCCGAACAGGGTGGGGAGCCGCTCCTCCAGGGAGCGCAGAAGGTTGTTGATCATCGGCAGCAGGTTCAGGGTGACCGTGTCGCCCTGAACCCGTACGTTGTCGTTGCTCCTTTCGAGGACCGCGACGATCCGGGCGTGGGCCCGCCGGTTCATCTCCCGCCACAGCTCCTGGAACCGGTCGTCGGCGATGAGCTTGGAGACCGAGTCCCGCAGGTAGTCGTGGACGGCCCCGGTGACCGGTGCCGCGAGGAACGAGGCGCGCGGCGGCAGCGCGTCGGACAGCCGCTGCTCGACGTCCACCTGGTCGAAGATCTCGTCCGTCAGGTACTTCGAGACGGCGGCGTTGACCTTCGGGTCCTCGGGCAGCGGGCCCACCGTGGCGATCCAGCGGTCGGTGTTCAGGGTGGTCCGCGAGCCCCACACGCCGACGACCGAGGAGACGGCGACCACGGCGACCAGGGCGATCAGCACCGCGGCGACGGCCCGCCGTACGGACAGCGTACGGGCGTGGCGCCGCCGTTCGGCCGCCGAGCGGTCACGGAGCCGCTCCACCTCGGCCCGCAGCCGCCGGACTTCCGCCTCGGACGTCTCGTCGTCGCTCATCGGTGCCCCACCTCCACGGGCCACCGTGGCCGCTGCCGGGCCCGTCTCCCTCACCTGTGGCGGGTGACGCGACCCGACCGGCCGTACCGCTGTGATGGCGGCTGTGACGGCGGCAGTTCCGCCGAAGGGAGGCACCATGGCTGAGATCGGACCGGTCCAGCTCCTGACGATCGGCTTCGGCCCGGACGCCAAGTTCGAGGGGCGGGTCGTCGAGGAGCTCGCGGTCCTGGAGTCCAACGAGCAGATCCACGTCCTGGACCTGCTCTTCGTGGGCAAGGAGACCACCGGGGAGCTGGTCACCCTCGACTTCCAGGCGGAGGGGATGGGGGAGACCGTCGCCGCGCTGCTCGGCATCTCCGCCGAGTGGTTCAAGGGGGCACAGGACGTTTATCCGAGCGTCGCCGAGGGCAACGCCTTCGGCCTGTCGCTCACCCAGATCAGGGACATGGCCGACTCCCTCGACCCCGGCACCGCGGCGGCCTTCGTCCTCCTGGAACACGTCTGGGCGAAGCACCTGCGCAAGGCCGTCCGCGACGCCGGTGGCGTGCCCGTGGCGGAGGGCTTCCTCACCGAAGAGGCACTCGAACCCGTCGCCGCCGCACTCATCAGGGCGGCACGGCGCTCCGGCGAACCCGTACTCAATGGCAGCAACGGCGTCAACGGCGGCAACGGAGCACAGCCGGACCCGAAGGAACGCGACAACCACAGGAGGGCCTGATGGCCGATCTCGTCGTACTCGGATTCTCCGACAAGGAGAAGGCGGAGGCCGTACTGGCCCTCGCCAAGGACATGTCCAAACAGGAGCTGCTCGACCTGGAGGACGCGGCGATCGCCTGGCGGACCATGGACGGCAAGATCCATGTGCACCAGACGTACAGCACGACCGGCGTCGCGGCGGCCGGCGGCGCGCTGTGGGGCTCGCTGTTCGGGCTGCTCTTCCTGATGCCGGTGTTCGGTGCCGCGGTGGGAGCCGCCACCGGCGCCGTCGCGGGCAAGCTCACCGACGTCGGGATCAACGACGCCTTCATCAAGGAGATCGCGGGAACGCTCGAACCGGGACGTTCCGCCGTCTTCGCGCTGGTGCGCCGCTCGACCCCCGACCGGGTACGTGACGCCCTGCGCCCCTTCAACCCCAGCGTGATCCGTACCTCGCTGACCAAGGACCGGGAGGAGGAGCTGGTCGAGGCGCTCCGGGAGGACTGACCGAGGCGCATCGGTCCGCGGGTGCGGGCGCTTCTCCCGGCGGGGACGGGTGTCCCTGTCGTGCGCGCCGTCGCACGCCGTCGCACGCCGGAACTTCACCCGGGTGAGATGACGCCCGCACGCGCGCCGCGCCCGAGGCGTCGGCCCCACACTTGCCTGTGCCGCACCGCACGACTGCGAGAGCGAGGTGGGGGCCATGGCCGAGTGGTCACACCCGGGGGGTGACGCCCCGGGCCCGGGGGCCGCGGGCACCGCGCCCGCACTGCCCCAGTGGCTGGTCCCCCGCCCCCGGCTGACGGCCMSSSKSSCCCGGGGCACGCTCAAGCCCCTGACCGTGGTCGTCGGCCCGGTGGGCGCGGGCAAGACGGCCCTCGGCCTGGAATGGGCGCACACCCGGCGCCCGCCGGGCCCGCTGGCCTGGGTCACCTGCGACGGCAGGGCCGAGCAGCCGTGCGTGTTCTGGCCGCGGGTGGTCGGTGCCCTGCGCGCCGCGGGTGTGGACCTGACGGAACACGTCTCGGCGGGCGAGGGCCCGCTGCTCGTGGCGGCGCTCGCGCGCGAACTGAACGGGCGCGACGAGCCGGTGGTCCTGGTCCTCGACGACTTCCAGCCCGCCCCCGGCTCCCCGGTCGCCGAGGGCGTCACGAGCCTGCTGCGGCACACCGCGGGTGTGCTGCGCCTCGTGGTCCTCGCCCGCCGTGACCCGCCCCTGCACCTGCACCGCGGACGGCTCACCGGCGAACTCACCGAACTGCGCACCGCCGACCTCGCCTTCGACGACCGGGAGACGGCCGCCCTGCTCGCCCAGCACGGCATCGAGGTGCCCCGGCAGACCGTCAGCGTGCTGCGCCGCCACACCGACGGCTGGGCGGCGGGGCTGCGGCTGGCCGCGATGTCCCTGGAGAAGCGGAGCGACCCCGAGCGGTTCGTGAACGACTTCGCGGGCGACGACGAGGCGATCGCCAGCTACCTCGTCGAGGAGGTGCTCGACCTCCAGCCGCCCGGCATGCGCAGACTGCTGCTGACGACGAGCGTGCTCGACCGGATGAACGCCGAACTGGCCGCCGAGCTCTCCGGCGAGGAGGCGGGCGGCCACTTCGCCGCCCTCGTCAGGGACAACTCCTTCCTCCGGCCCGTGGGCCAGGGCTGGTTCCGCTGCCACCAGATGTTCGCCGACGTCCTGCGGATGCGGCTGCGCCATGAGGAGCCGGGGCTCGTCCCGGTGCTGCACGGCCGGGCGGCGGCATGGTTCGTGGCACACGGCGCGCTGGCCGACGCCGTACGCCATCTGCTCGCCGCGGGCGACTGGGCCCGGATCGGCCGGGTGGTCGTGGACCGCCTGGCGATCGGCCAGGTCCTCGGCCCGGCCAAGACCCGCCTCTCGCCCGAACTGCTGCGGCTCCTGCCCGCCGACCTGGCCGCCGACGAGCCCGAACTCGTGCTGCTCGCCGCGGCGGTCGCCCAGACGCACGGCGACGACCAGGCGTGCACGCGGTACATGGAGAGCGCGCGGCGGCTCCTGGCCGAGCTGCCGGAGGAGGACGACGACCGAGCGGCGCGGTGCCGCCTCGCCCACGCGGTGATCCGCATGGAGCGGCTGCGCACCCGTGCGCCGCGCGAGGCGCGGGCGGCGGCGGCCGACGCGGCGGCGGCCTCGGCGCGCCTGCCGCACGCCGCGCTGGCCCAGCGCCCCGAGATCACCGCCCTCACCCTCGCGATCCGGGGCGGCGGCGAGCTGCGGGAGGGCGCCCTGAAGGCGGCCGAGGCCTCGCTCACCGGCGGGCTCAAGGCCGCGGGCGCCGCGGGCAACGGCGCGCTGCGCAGGGACTGCCTGGCCGAGCTCGCGCTCCTTGAGGTGCTGCGCGGACGGTGCAGGGCCGCCGACGAGCTGACCAAGCAGGCCGTCCTGCCGCCCCTGCCCGCGTGGAGCGCGGCCGAACCCGCGCGGGCCGCCCTGCACATGGCGCGTGCCTGGGTCGAGCTGGCGCGCGGGGACCACGGCCGGGCCCGCCGTGAACTCGCCGACGCGCAGGCCGTGCTCGGCGCCCGGCCCGCCGCCTTCCTGTCCGGGGTCGGCTCCCTGCTGGCGGGGCTGATCGGCACGGTGGAGCGCGGCGGCCCGCGCGATGTGCCGATCGGCGACATGGTGGCCGGGGCGCGGCTGCCCCGCGCGGTGCTGCGGACGGTGGTTCCCGCCTGCGCCGCCCTGATCGACCCCGCCCGGCCCGCACGTCCCGTGCTCCCCGGCGCGCCGGAGGCCGCGGGCGGCACGGTCGCCGTCGCCGAGCGGCTCAGCGCACGCGAGCGCGATGTGCTGAGCCGCCTCGCCCAGATGATGACGACCGAGGAGATCGCCGAGGACCTGTACCTCTCGGTCAACACCGTGAAGACCCACCTCAAGAGCGTCTACCGCAAACTGGCCGTGACCCGGCGCTCGGCAGCCGTGCGCCGGGCCCGTGAGCTCCAGTTGCTGTGACGTCTCTCCGCCGTGTTCCGGGGTGCCGGGGCCCTACACCAGCCCCAGCTCGCGCGCCCGGAGCACGGCCTCGGCGCGTGACGCCGCCCCGAGCTTGCGGTACACGGCCCGCGAGTGACTCTTGGCCGTGTTGTACGAGACGTACATCCTGTCCGCGATCTCCCGCAGGGACGCCTCCTCCTGAAGCTGCCGGAGGAGCGCGAGCTGCTGGTTCGTGAGGGGGGCGCCGGGCGACGGCACACCGGGCGGCGGTACGCCTGGCGACGGCACCCCGGGCGACGGTACGCCGGACGGTGGCACGAGGCGGGGCGGGGTGGCGGGTGCGGCCACCGAGTCGAGCACCGCCGTCGCGTCGTTCATCAGAGCCGTCGCGCTCTGCGGGTCCGCCACGTCGTGGGCGGCCCGCATCAGGACCGCGGCGACCCACACCAGACAGGTCGCCACGGCCGTCTCCGCACTGTCCTCCCGGCGGCCGATCGACCGCAGATGCCTGTGCAGGACGAACACTTCTCCAGCGGTCGGCGAATGACCGGCCGACTCCGCGCACACTGCTGCGGACATGCCCTTCACCTCCCCTTGTGCAGGGCATTACTCCTCCACAGTGGGGAAGGCCGAGCAGGTCGGGAAGAGGCTTGTCGGTCCCGTTCTCAAGGGGGCTCGACGGGGATCCGCCCTTCCCGCGGGGGCGGTTCCGCGACACCGGGCCGCTCGCCGGGTCAGGCCTCGCCACCGGCCCCGGGGAGCCTTCGCACCTCAAGGAGCTCCAGGCCCAGCGCCTGGATGCGGTCGAGGATTCCGTACAGGGCCGCCTGGTCGAGCTCGGCGCCGAGGAGGACCGTCTCGGCCGGGCGCATCTCGACCGCGAGCTCGCCGAAGGCCGACCGGAAGGCCTCACCGAACCTGCCCCGCACCCGGATCTCGAAGTCGGCGCGGCCCGGGGGCGTCCCCGCCGCGCTCGCGTGCGCCCTGCCCATGGCGTCACCTCCCGATGCGACGGCCTGGCCTCGGCTCCATTCTCGCGGTGTCAGGGCCAGGAGCCTCATCCGCTGCGGGTGAACCGGCGGGCGGGGGCGGCGCAGGATGCTCCGGCTCCACGACGAAGGAGGCTCGACATGGCTGGACAGACCTCACCGCGGCAGGCCCGCTCCGAGGCGGGGGAGCCGGAGGTGCGCATCAATCCGGTCGCCCTCGGCGGAGTGGTCTTCGCCGCGTGCGTGATGGGCATCAGCGGTACGTTCAACGCGATCGCGGGGCTCGCCACGGTCCTCAACGACAATTTCCAGCAGGCCCAGAGCGACTACCCCTTCGACTTCAACGTCAACGCCAGGGGCTGGATCCAGATGATCTCCGGCGTCATCGTCCTGGCCGCCGCGCTCAACCTGTTCTCCGGGCGCACCTGGGCCCGCGTGGTGGGCATCGTGGTCGTCGGCCTCAGCGCGGTGGAGAACTTCTTCTTCACCCCGTACTACCCGGCGTGGTCCGCGCTCATCATCTTCCTGGACATCCTGGTGATCTGGTCGCTCGTCATGTACGGACACCGCGAGGCACACAAGGCCTACGGCGCTCCGCTGTGATCACCGCCGCCGCGGGCGGCACCGTCAACGGCCCCCGCGTCCCGGCGGCCCGAGGCGAACCCGAGCCTGCCGATCTGCCGCCAGTCGAGCGGCGGGCGCTCCTGGTACGCCCCCGGCCGCCGCCGCGGCACGACCACGCGCAGCGCGCCCGGCCGCACCTCGCACCGCACCGGGGTCGGCATCCGCACCGCCTCCCCGWCGACACTCCGGGCGGTGGTCCGCGCCAGCCCCGCCGACCTGTTGCCGCGCAGCAGCCCCGCGGCCTGCGCGGCGCTCCTGACCCGCACACCGACACAGCCGAGCACCCCGCCGTCCAGGCGCGTACGGCGGCCGAGCCCCGCGACATCGTGTGACCCGTAGGGGTTGTTGCTCACCAGCAGGGCCTGCGGCTCCGAAAACTCACGCTCACCGGCGCGCGCCGTCAGCCGGGCGCCCCGGTGTCCCATCAGCAGGTCGGGCAGGAGCTGGAGGGTGGTGCGGGTCTTGTCGTCCCGGTAGGACGGGCTCTGCACCACTTCCGCGTAGGCGCCGAACGACACGTTGTTGACGAAGGGGCGCCCGCCCGCGCGGCCGAGGTCCACCCGCAGCTCCACCCCGTCGCGCAGGGCGCCCAGGGCCTTCGACGGGTCCTCCCGGTCGAGGCCCAGATCCAGCGCGAAGTGGTTGCGGGTGCCCGCGGGGATCACCAGGAAGGGCAGGTCGAGGGCGGCCGCGACATCGGCGACCAGCGCCTGGGTCCCGTCGCCGCCCGCGACCCCGAGCAGGTCGGCGCCCTCTGCGGCACACGTGCGGGCCAGGGCCGCCACATCGGTCTTCTCGCGCCACTCCAGGAGCTTCACCTCGGCGCCGAGCGCCTCCGCCTGCTCGCGCAGCCCGAAGCGGCGTACCTTGCCGCCGCCGGAGCGCGGATTCATGATCAGCACCGGGCGGCGCGGCCTCGGCGCCGGCCGTTCGGGCATCGTCTCCGGGGCCGGGCGCAGGCCGATGGCGGCCCGGCCCGTGCCCGCCGCGAGGAGCCACAGCGCGACCGAGAGAACGGCCACCCACACCAGGTTGGCCCTGGCGTACTCGACCAGGACCCAGAGCGGCGCGGCGAGCGCCAGCACCACCGCGAGCAGCCGGAACACCCCCCGCCTGCTGACCGCCCACCAGACCGCCGCGACGGAGACGACGAGCCCCGCGAGCCCCACCCCGAGCAGCCCGAAGGTGCGCACGCCCGCGAACACGGCGAGTACGAGCACGGCGGCGACCGCGGAGGTGAGGGAGGCACGGGCGAGCCACCGCTGGCCGCGCGGCCCGAAACCGCGCGGCCCGGGCACGGCACGCGTTCCCGGCCATGTGTGCGTTCCACGCTCATGAGGCAGTCCACGCATCGGCGGTTCCATGCGGGGCAGTCTGCTGCGCCGCCGCGCGCCGGACCTCACCCCTGGCAGGCGACCTCACACGGGCAGGGTGACGCCGGGCGGCCGGTCCTCGCCCAGAGTCCGTAGCGCCGGGCGCGGGCCTGACGGAACAGCCGCCCGGCCACCGTAGAAGGCTCGTCGAAAGGGAGTGCGCCATGACCGGGACCACGAGCCCTCACCTCACCCCGGCGGAGCGGGCCACGCGGGGACGGGCCGCGCGGTCCAGGGTCCCGCGGCCGAGCCATGGCGACTTCGCCCCCGCACCCGGCCGCCCCGACCCGGTGGACGTGCTCGAACGGCAGTCGGCGAGCAGGCTCACCGAGCTGGTGCCCATCCGCTACGGCCGCATGCTGGAGTCGCCGTTCCGCTTCTACCGGGGAGCGGCCGCGATCATGGCCGCCGACCTCGCCACCACCCCGGCCAGCGGCCTGCGCGCCCAGCTCTGCGGCGACGCGCACATGATGAACTTCCGGCTGCTCGCCTCGCCGGAGCGGCGCCTGATGTTCGACGTCAACGACTTCGACGAGACCCTGCCAGGACCCTGGGAGTGGGACGTGAAACGCCTGGCGGCCAGCCTCGTCATCGCCGGGCGCGGCAACGGCTACAACCGGTCGGAGCGGGCCCGCACGGTGAGCCGGGCGGTCCGCTCGTACCGTACGGCCATGGCGGAGTTCGCCGGGATGCGGACCCTGGACGTCTGGTACGCGCGGATCGACGCGGAGGAGCTCTTCGCCACGATGTCCGGCCGCCTCGACACCCGGGCGCGGCAACGGATGTCCCGTACGCTCAAGAAGGCCCGCACCCGCGACCACCTTCAGGCGCTGGAGAAGCTGGCCGGAACCCTCGGCGGCGAACCCCGCATCGTCCMCGACCCGCCCCTCGTCACCCCGCTCGGCGTCCTCATGCCCGGCGTCGAACGCAAGATCCTGGAGGAGCAGCTCAGGGATCTGATCGAGCGTTACGCGCACACCCTGCCCGCCGACCGCAGGGCGCTGCTCGCCCAGTACCGCGTGGTGGACATGGCCCGCAAGGTGGTCGGCGTGGGCAGCGTGGGCACCCGGTGCTGGATCATCCTGCTGCTCGGCCGTGACGACGAGGACCCGCTGCTGCTCCAGGCCAAGGAGGCGCAGCAGTCGGTGCTCGCGGACTTCGCGGGGCCGAGCGGCCACGTCAATCAGGGGGAGCGGGTCGTCGCGGGCCAGCGGATGATGCAGGCGACGAGCGACATGTTCCTCGGCTGGGAGCGGGTGGAGGGCCTCGACGGCCGCGAACGCGACTTCTACCTGCGGCAGTTGCGCGACTGGAAGGCCATCCCGCAGCCCGATCTGATGACCCCCGACGTCATGCGGCTCTTCGCCAGGCTGTGCGGAGCGACACTGGCCCGCGCCCACGCGCGCTCCGGCGACCGCATCGCCATCGCCGCCTATCTGGGCCGCTCGGACGCCTTCGACCGGGCCGTCGTCCGCTTCGCCGAGGCCTACGCGGACCAGAACGAGCGCGATTACCGGGCGCTGGCGGAGGCGGTACGGGATGGCCGGGTGACGGCGGCGGACGACCCCCGGTAGTCCCGCGCGTCACTTGCGGCCGCCGGAGCGTTCCGGCGCCTCCGGTTCGGCCTCCGGCACGGCGGTACGGGTGTGCCGCGCGACGAACCGCGCGGCCTCGTCGAGGTGGCGCCGCAGGACCTTCTCCTGGCACAGCGTCCGGCCGACGGCGATGCCGAACACGACGACGGTGAAGAGCACGATCAGCCAGGACAGCAGGGTGAACACCGAGCCGAGCGCCCCGTAACGGTCCTCGCTCACCCGCAGCGCGCGCGGCAGCCAGAGCCCCGACACGGCGCCGAGCCCGACCGTCCCGGTACCGGTCAGCAGGGCACCCGGCAGCAGCAGCCGCCACGGCACCCGGCCCACGAGCAGCAGGTGCTGGGTCCACCACCACAGCAGGACCGCGGCGATGAGCTGGAGCGCCACGCCGAGGGCCGGGCCCGCGCCGAACGCCCGGCGCAGCGTGCCCTGCACGATCAGCATCGCGGCCCAGACGAGCAGCCACACGGCCCAGCGCCAGGCGACGAGCCGGACGGCCGCCCGGGGCAGCTCCCAGGAGCGCTCGCACAGCCGTTGCAGGGCCCGTGTGAAGGCCGTCGCCGACAGGAGCGCGACCAGCACACCCACCGCGCCCCAACTGTGCAGCGCGGTGTCGCCGCCCGTGGCCAGCTCCTCGGTCTGCGCGATCACGGGCCCGGCGGCACCGAGCAGCGTACGCAGTGAGCGCAGCAGCTCCTCCCGGACGCCCCGAGGGCAGAACGACGCCACGGCGATGAGCAGTGGCAGGCAGGCCAGAAAGGCCTGGGCCGCGAGGCGTGTCGCCATGTCGAGGATGCTGACGCGGACGAGCTGCTGCACGACGCGGCCCACCAGCGGCCCGACGACACCGGCGATCGGCATGACGGCGTCCTCTCGTGGCGGGGCTCGTTGCTACCGGCCACCCTGCGGGCCTCCGGCGCGCGGCACGTCGCCCTCAGCGGGTGACGCGGGTGAGACGCGCCGCGGGGCCGCGAGGTGCGTGGGAGTCGTGAAGAGTTCGCGCGCGAATCTTGGGATTCCTGCGACAAAGGGGAAAACTCGGAGGGCCCACTCGGCGCTCCCGGACAGGTCGGGCGCCGACCCATGCGATGGGAGACCGATCAACGATGTTCACTCTGGTACGGAGCAGAGCGCGGACCGCCGCGCTCGCCCTTTCGGCCGTCGCGGCCCTCGCCTTCGCCACGACCGCCATGACCGACGCGGCAGCGGCCCCCGCTCCCGCCCCCGCCGCCAGGAAACAGGGGCCGACCTCGGTGGCGTACGTCGAGGTGAACAACAACAGCATGCTGAACGTCGGCAAGTACACCCTCGCCAACGGCGGCGGCAACGTCTTCGACGTCGCCGTGATCTTCGCGGCGAACATCAACTACGACACGACCAAGAAGGCGGCGTATCTGTACTTCAACGAGAACGTGCAGCGAGTCCTTGACAACGCTGCCACGCAGATACGGCCGTTGCAGCAGAAGGGCATCAAGGTCGTCCTCTCGGTGCTCGGCAACCACGAGGGCGCGGGCTTCGCCAACTTCCCCTCCCAGCAGGCGGCTTCGGCCTTCGCCAAGCAGATGTCGGACACCGTCTCCAAGTACGGCCTCGACGGCATCGACTTCGACGACGAGTACGCCGAGTACGGCAAGAACGGCACCGGCCAGCCCAACGCCAGCTCGTTCGTGCACCTGGTGACCGCGCTGCGCGCGAACATGCCGGACAAGATAATCAGCCTCTACAACATCGGCCCGTCCGCGTCGCGCCTCTCCTGCGGCGGCACCGATGTCTCCGCCAAGTTCGACTACGCCTGGAACCCGTACTACGGCACCTGGCAGGTCCCCGGCATCTCCCTGCCCAAGTCGAAACTGTCGCCCGCGGCCGTCGAGATCGGCCGCACCTCGCGCGGCACGGTCACCGACCTCGCCCGCCGCACCGTCAGCGGCGGTTACGGCGTCTACCTGACGTACAACCTCGACGGCACCGACCGCAGCGCCGACGTCTCCGCCTTCACCAAGGAGCTGTACGGCAGTGCCGCCGTCTACACGCGATAAGCGTCGCCCCCTCCCGTAGCTCCGCGATCCACACGGGCCGCGCTCTCGACAACGATGTCGGGGGCGCGGTTCGGAGGGAGCCGACGGGGGGCGGT
>NZ_JASKYR010000859.1:0-3553 GCF_041028215.1 Streptomyces flavofungini | reverse complement strand
GCGCTCCTCCGAGGGACGCCGTGGCGGCGAGCAGCAGCAGTCCCGTCACGCCCGCCGCCAGGCTCCACAGGACCGCGCGTCCGCCGCCTCCGGTGCACCGGGCGGCGAGGGGTGCCAGGTGGTTGCCGAGCGCCGAGCAGAGGAATCCCGCGCAGGCCAGGCCCGCGTAGAGCACCGCGCCCTTCTCCGTGTCCCCGGTCAGGGCGGCGGCCCGGCCCGGCGTGAGCAGTTCGACCGCGGCGAGGGCGCCGCCCGCGGCCGCCGCGCTGAGCAGGACCCGGCGGACCAGTGCGTCGCCGCCGCCGAGCCGCAGCCCGGTCACGATGGTGGCGGGGACGCCGCGCAGCACCGCGCGCGGCGTGGCGGGTCTCCTGGGCGGCTCGGGCAGCGCGGTCAGGACGTACACCACGAAGAGCACGTCGAGGGCGGCGGCGAGCAGCGCGGGGACGGCGAGCGGGATCACCCGGCCGGAGGTGGCCTGGTCGAGCCGCGCGCCGAGGTCGGGGCCGAGGCCGAGCAGCCAGGGCAGTGCGCCGCCGACGAGCGTGCCGACGGCGAGCGCCCCCGCGGTGGCCGCGCCGCCCCGGGCCAGGCCGGTGCGCAGTTCGGCGTCCGGCCCCGCCGCGGCCTGGACGGTGTCGACGTACCAGGCCTCGGCGGGACCGCTGGACAGGGCGCGCCCCGCGCCCTTGACCGCCATGCCGAGCGCCAGCGCCCCCGCGGTGGTGCCGAGTCCGCCCAGCAGGAACGCGACCAGGTCGAGCAGGCCCGCGGCGACGAGGACCGCCCGGCGGCCCAGGACGTCGGAGAGTCCGCCCGTGGGGAGTTCGAGCGCGGCGGCGGTGAGCGAGTGCGCGGCGAAGAAGCCCGCGATGGTGGCCAGGCTCATGCCGCGCTCGGTGAACAGCAGCAGCTGCGGGGCGATGGCGAGCCCGAGCGGCAGCCAGAACAGGACGCTGACGGTGACGTAGCGGCGCCGCGCGGTGCGTATGTCCAGGGCATCCGTCCCCGGTGTCGGCGCGGGGTGCCCGGGTCGTGTCACCGGGGTCGTCACGGGGTGCCCGCAGCGTCCTCGGTGGCCCCGGCGTCCGGTTCAGTCGCCGGTGCCGACTCGCGCGGCGCCAGCGGCAGGCCCGCCGTGAAGAGCACCGTCCGCCTCGCGTTCGGGTCGGCGGCGTCGCGGTCGGTGAGCTCGGCGAGCTTCGACTCGAACGTCTGCCACAGCTCGCCCAGGGACTCCGGCGTGAGCCTCGGCAGCAGGTCGCTGATTCCGGCGGGTTCGAGCCACGCCGGGTCGAGCCGCCCGGCGGCCATGTCGCCCTCGTGGCGCTCGACCGCCTCCGTGAGGTGCTGGATCTGGCGTCTGCGCATTGCGCCGACGAAGTCACCGCCGCCGGGTGACTCCGCCATCGCGCGGCTGCTCCACGAGGTCACCTCGTGGACGGAGCGCCAGCGGCGCTCCCTGCCGTCGCGCTGCTCGGCCTCGGTGACGAACGCGTACTTCGCGAGGACCCGCAGGTGGTAGCTGGTGGCGGCGGACGACTCCCCCGTGGCCGCCGCCAGCTCGGTCGCGGTGGCCGGTCCGTCCGCGCGCAGCAGGCCGAGGAGCCTGATGCGGAGCGGATGCGTGAGCGCCTTGAGCGCCGCCACGTCGCTCTCGGGGTCGAGTACGCGTCTCTTGTCATCGCCGTTCATGGCGCGAGCGTACGGCGGCGCATCCCTTTCGCAAAAGAAGTTTTGCAGAGTTTATTTTGCGAAAGGGTCGGCTAGCCGTTGGGCAGGATCACCGCGCGGCCGTTGACCCGGCCCGCGTGCAGGTTCTCGTACGCCTTCGGGGCGTCGTCCAGGGTGTACGTCTCCACGTGCACGTCGATCGCGCCCGCGCGGGCCAGGTCGAGGACCTCGACCAGTTCCGCCCTGCTGCCCCAGTACGGGGAGCGGACCGCCACGTCGTAGGCGGTCGTGCCGAAGCCGACGGAGGCGGCTCCGCCGCCGAGGCCGACGATGGCGACGTCCGCCTCGACCCCGGCACAGGCGGCGGCCGTGGCGGCGGTGGGCGGCGCGCCGACAAAGTCGAACACCGCCTGGGCGCCCAGGCCGCCGGTCAGCGCGCGGACCCGGCCCGCCGCGTGCTCGTCCGAGAGGACGGTCTCGTGGGCGCCGACCGCGCGGGCGAGATGCAGCTTCTCCTCGGTGACGTCCAGGGCGATCACCCGCGCCGGGGTCAGCGCGCGCAGCAGCTGGATGGCCACGTGCCCGAGGCCGCCGGTGCCGATGACCACGGCGGTGCTGCCCGGGGTCAGCTTCGGCAGCGAGGTCTTGATCGCGTGGTAGGGGGTCAGGCCCGCGTCGGTCAGCGGCACGGCGGTCACCGGGTCGAGGCCGCCCAGGGGCACCAGGTGCCGGGGGTTGTCCACGATCATGTACTCGGCGATGGCGCCGGGCGCCCCCAGGCCGGGCGGGCGGATGCCGAGTTCGGCGGCGCGCGTGCAGTAGTTCTCCTTGCCCTGCGCGCACAGCAGACAGCTTCCGCAGCCCCAGGGACCGTAGACGGCGACGGCGTCCCCGGGCTCGAAGCCGGTGACTCCCTCGCCCAGGGCCGCGACCGTGCCCGCGCCCTCGTGGCCGAGGGTGAGCGGCAGCGGGAAGGCCAGCGCCTCGGCGGGCATGCTCATCACCGCGATGTCGGAGTGGCAGACGCCCGCGGCGGTGACCTTCAGGAGGACCTGGCCGGGCCCCGGCTCGGGGCGCGGCACGGTGACCACCTCGGGGGCCGCGCCGACACTGCGGTACTGCACGGCCTTCATCCGTACGTCCATCGTGCTGCTCATCTCTCTGCTCCTCTCCCGGTCTCCCGGGTCTCAGGTCCCCCCAGTGGCCGGTGTGCTCAGCGCGCGGCGTAGGCGCCGTCGACCAGGTGGTAGCTGCCGTTCACGAACGAGGCGCGGTCGGAGAGCAGGAACATCGTCAGCTCGGCGACCTCGGCGGCCGTGCCCAGACGGCCCTGCGGGTGCAGCGCGACGAGCTGCTCGCGCTGGGCGTCGTCGCCCTTGAGGAGCGGGGTGTCGATGAAGCCGGGGGCGACGGCGTTGATCCGTATGCCCCGCGACGCGTACTCCACGGCGGCGGTCTTGGTGAGGCCGACGACCGCGTGCTTGGCGGCGGCGTAGGCGGGCGAGCCCGCGAAGCCGTTGGTGCCGAGGATGGAGGACATGTTGACGACGGCGCCGCCGCCCGCGGCGAGCAGGTGGGGCAGTTCGTGGCGCAGCGAGTAGAAGACGCCGTTGAGGTTGGTGTCGATCACGCGCTGCCAGTCCTCGACGGCGTACTCACCGGTCGGGGCGGAGGCGCCCGCGATCCCCGCGTTGTTCACCGCCAGGTGCAGTCCGCCGTACGTACGGACGGCGGACTCGACGGCTTCGCGGACCGACTCGGGGTCGGTGACGTCGACCCGCACGGCGGTGGCCCGGCCGCCCGCCCCGGTCAGCTCGCGGGCGACGTCCCGCGCACCCGCCTCGTTGAAGTCGGCGAGGACGACCGCGGCTCCGGCCCC
>NZ_JASKYR010000858.1:0-3141 GCF_041028215.1 Streptomyces flavofungini | reverse complement strand
CCGCAGGGCGGCMCCGGGGCCGCGCGAGCCGCCGGGCGCGCCGGGAGCGCCCGAACCGGGGGCCGAGGGGCCGCCGTTGGACCGGCCGCCGCCGGGCCCGCCGCTCTCGCGCGCGGGCTTGCGGGGTGCGAACCAGTCGCTCGTCTTCTCCTCGGCCGGGGCCCTGGGCGTTCTCGCCCACGGCGGACCCCGCGCCGCCGGTACCCGAAGCGGAACCGGAACCCTGCGATCCACCACCGGCGGTGCCCTGACCCGGGTCCGCGTCGCCGGACGCCCCCGGCGCCGCGCCGTCCCGGCGTCCGCCGTCGTCCCGCGCGTCCGCGCGCGAGCCCTCGTCACCGACGGGCGTACGCACGACGACCGGCGGGATCGGCCGCGACCCGGGGATGTTGATCCGGATGCGGGTGGTCAGCGTGGTCTGGGTCTCGGGCTCCTCGGGCCGCTCGTCGGCGGCCTGCCGCCGCACTCTGTCCGCGCCGCCCTCGGCAGCGCCCTGTGCCGGGGAGCCGTACGGGGGCGTCCCCGAGGGGTATGCGGCTCCACCGCGCCCCTGGGGCCCGGCGGACGAACTGTCATTTTCACGACTCAAGGCAGGTTCTCCTGGTTGACTCCGCCGCCCGTCTCGACCTCATCGGGGGTCCCCCCGGCCGGAGGTGGGGGAGGCTCGGCGGCCGCACCACCATACTGTCCGCCGTCGGCGCTCATCCTGTGACCGGCGTCAAACCCGTGCGGGACACGGGCCGAAGTGGTACGTCACTTGGCAAGTCGGGCGGTGGAACCGGTCGGTTGCGGTCCTCCACCGAGCGTGGCGCACATCACAGCCACCACCATCCCGCCGAGCAGGTAGGCGTAGCTGCCGAGTCCCGCGCCGAAGAGGAAGTCCCCCTCGGGTCTGGTCGCGGTGAGCAGCATGACCGCCACCAGCCAGCCCGCGGCGGGCGCCACGGCCCCGGCCTTGGTGCCGACCGCCCGCGCGCCGCCGTAGAAGGCGCCCGCGGCGCCGACGAGCGAGAGCAGCAGTCCGGCGGGGAAGAAGCCGCCCTGGACGAGCGCCCCCGCGACGCCGACGACGGCGCCGAAGACGAGGAGACCGGCGTAGGCGGCGACACGCCCGAGGCGCAGCGGCTGCGCGAGGAAGCTGCCCGCGGGCGCGGGGGCGGGGCTCGGCGTGGGCCGTGAGGAGCCGGAACCGGCCCCCGACGACGCCCTGGACCGCGTGCTCACAGCGCCGTCACCTCAGCCACGTCGGTCACCTCTCCGAGCCCGGCGAACAGGTCCGTCTCACGGCCCTGTCCCTGACCCGCACCATTCTGCCCCTGTCCCCGTGCTTCTCCCCGCACGAGTTCGTAGTACTCCACCTCGAAGAGGGGCTGGGCGAGGTCGTTGGAGAGGACGAAGAGCGGTCCGTCCACCGTGACCTGGGTGGCGTGGGCGGCCATCGCCGCGGCCTTGGCGCCGCGGAAGAGCGCGCCGTCGATCTCCGTGGTGATCCGCTCGTCGTCGGTGACGCCCGGCACGTCACCGGGGACGCCCGGGGTGTCGAACGACGACTGCGGCAGCACGTCGTGGAGCCAGCGGAAGCGCTCCTCGACCACGGAGCGCGGGGCGCGGTTCCAGTAGATCTTGCCGATGGTGTGCGGCTCCCCGAGGTCGGCGCGGAAGGCCGCGTCGGCCGCGAGCTCCGCGGCGCGCATGGCGACGCGGTGCGCCTTGATGTGGTCGGGGTGGCCGTAGCCGCCGTCCGGGTCGTAGGTCACCAGGACCTGCGGCCGGACCTCGCGGACCACCTCGACCAGATGGGCCGCCGCCTCGTCGAGGCCGGCGGACCAGAACGCGCCGGGGCGGCGGTTCTGCTCGGTGCCCATCATCCCGGAGTCGCGGTAGCGCCCCTGGCCGCCGAGGAAGCGGTGGTCGGTGACCCCCAGCTCCTTCATGGCGGCGGCCAGCTCCCCGACGCGGTACGGCCCGAGGGAGTCCTCGCGGTCGGCGGCGAGATGGGCGAGCCCGGCCGGAATGACCTCGCCCTCCTCGCCCAGCGTGCAGGTGACCAACGTGACATGGGCACCCTCGGCCGCGTACTTGGCCATGGTCGCGCCGTTGTTGATCGACTCGTCGTCCGGGTGCGCGTGCACGAGCAGCAGGCGCCGGGCGGGCAGTTCCGTCATGGGACCACCCTACGAGGACGCCGGGGACGACGGCTCCACCGAGCACGCCGGGGACGAGGCGAACGCCGGGAGCGCCGCGGACCCGGTGGCGGCCGGGCGGCGGCTCAGAACTTGATGTCGCCGATCATGCCCGCCACGTTCGTCGTCAGCTCGTTGATCGTCGGGGCGATCGACGAGCTGGCCAGGTAGAAACCGAGCAGCGTACAGACCACGGCGTGCCCGGCTTTCAGACCTGACTTCTTGACCAGCAGGAAGACGATGATCGCCAGCAGCACCACCGCCGAAATCGAGAGTGCCACGGCGGTCACCTCCAAGTCGTTGCCGTAACCCAGTGCGGAACGCCAGCAGGTACATACCCACCAAGCGCTACGGATCATAACTATCCGTGTGGACGCATGACTCGGAGCACGGCAGCACAAGGGGGCGCATGCGCCATAGGCTCGGGGGATGACCACCGATGACCCCGGAGTTCCCAGGACCGGCGAAAGTCCGGCGCAGCCGCTCTCCTTTCCGCGTCAGCAAGCCCGCACGCAGCGCTTCACCCTCGGCGCGCCCCGCGCGTTCACGGTGGCGCCCGACGGCTCCCGCGTCGTGTTCCTGCGCTCCTCCTCCGGCACCGACCGGGTGAACCGGCTCTGGGTCCTGGACGTGGCGGAGGGCCGCGAGCGGATCGCCGCCGACCCCGGGGCGCTGCTCGGCGGCGCGGCGGAGCGCCTCTCCCCGGCCGAGCGCGCGCGGCGCGAGCGCAGCAGGGAGAGCGGCGCGGGCATCGTGGGCTATGCGACGGACGCGGCGGCGGAGTTGGCCGCGTTCGCCCTGTCGGGCCGCCTCTTCGCGGCGGAGCTGCGCGCGGGCACGGTCCGCGAACTGCCCGCGGCGGGCCCGGTGATCGACCCGCGCCCCTCGCCCGACGGGCGGCACGTGGCGTACGTCTCCGGGGGCGCCCTGCGGGTCACGGGCGCCCCCGGAGACGTAC
>NZ_JASKYR010000857.1:0-3153 GCF_041028215.1 Streptomyces flavofungini | reverse complement strand
AGCCAGTAACCTTGTGCGGGGCGTGTCCACGCCCCGCATCCCCGCCCCGAGTACTGCGAAAGGTGTCCGCAGCCCCGTGGAAACCGCAGAAAACGCCGCCCCGGCAGCCGTGATCGTCGCCATCGACGGCCCCTCCGGCACGGGCAAGTCGAGCACCTCCAAGGCCGTCGCCGCCCAGCTCGGGCTCAGCTACCTGGACACCGGCGCCCAGTACCGGGCGATCACCTGGTGGATGGTGCACAACGGCATCGACCTCACCGACCCCGGCGCGATCGCCGACGTCGCGGGCAAGCCCGGCATCGTCTCCGGCACCGACCCGCTGGCCCCGGCCATCACGGTCGACGGCACGGACGTCTCGGGCCCGATCCGCACCACCGAGGTCACCTCCAAGGTCAGCGCGGTCAGCGCCGTCCCCGAGGTCCGCGCCCGCATCACCGAGCTCCAGCGCTGGATCGCGGAGTCGGCGGAGAAGGGCATCGTCGTCGAGGGCCGCGACATCGGCACCACCGTGCTGCCCGACGCCGATCTCAAGATCTTCCTCACCGCCTCGCCCGAGGCCCGCGCCGCCCGCCGCTCCGGCGAGCTCAAGGGCGCCGACGTCAAGGCGACCCAGGAAGCCCTGATCAAGCGGGACGCGGCCGACTCCAGCCGCAAGACGTCCCCGCTGGCCAAGGCGGACGACGCCGTCGAGGTCGACACCACCGAGCTCACCCTCCAGCAGGTCATCGAGTGCGTGGTCACCCTCGTCGAGGAGAAGCGGGCCGCGAAGTGAGCAGGGCTTCCACGGGGCGTGGCGCCGCCGGGCACGCAGCTGCCGGGCCCGGTGCCTCCGAGCGGGGGGCCTCCGAGCGGGGGGCCGAGGTCGGCCGCCGGATCGGCGTCGGCCTGATGTACGGCCTGTGGAAGCCGCGTGTCCTCGGCTCCTGGCGGGTGCCCGCGAGCGGGCCCGTGATCCTGGCCGTCAACCACTCGCACAACGTCGACGGCCCGATGGTCATGGGTGTCGCGCCCCGGCCCACGCACTTCCTGATCAAGAAGGAAGCGTTCGTCGGACCGCTCGGCACCTTCCTGGACGCCATCGGACAGGTGAAGGTCGACCGCTCGGGCGCCGACCGCACGGCCATCACCCGGGCCCTCGGCGTGCTGGCGCAGGGCGGCGTCCTCGGCATCTTCCCCGAGGGCACCCGGGGCGAGGGCGACTTCGCCTCGCTGCGCGCCGGGCTCGCGTACTTCGCCGTGCGTTCCGGCGCCCCGATCGTCCCGGTCGCGGTCCTCGGCAGCACCGAGCGCGACGGACGGCTGATAAAGCAGCTTCCGCCGCTGCGCAGCCGGGTCGACGTCGTCTTCGGCGACCCGTTCGAAGCGGGTGACGGCAGCGGGCGGCGGACGCGCAAGGCGCTGGACGAGGCGACCCTGCGCATCCAGGAGCGGCTCTCCTGCCACCTGGAAAACGCCAGGCGCCTGACCGGGCGCTGAGCGAGACTTATCAAGTAGTGCGCGGAACCGATACGCGGACCCGAGCACCGATCACCACGATGAACGACGAGGTACGGACTTCATGAGCGACCAGATCCAGCCCGAGGGCGACGGCTTCGCCGAGCACGACCACGGGGCGCTCGGCGACGCCGAGTACGCGCAGTTCATGGAGCTCGCCGCCGAGGAGGGCTTCGACGTCGAGGACGTCGAGGGCGCCATCGAGGAGGCGGGCCACGGCCCGCTGCCCGTGCTCGCCGTCATCGGCCGCCCCAATGTCGGCAAGTCGACCCTGGTGAACCGCATCATCGGCCGCCGCGAGGCCGTCGTGGAGGACCGCCCCGGCGTGACCCGCGACCGCGTCACCTACGAGGCCGAGTGGTCGGGCCGCCGCTTCAAGCTCGTCGACACCGGCGGCTGGGAGCAGGACGTGCTCGGCATCGACGCGTCCGTCGCCGCCCAGGCGGAGTACGCGATCGAGGCCGCGGACGCCGTGGTCTTCGTCGTGGACGCCACGGTCGGCGCCACCGACACCGACGAGGCGGTCGTCCGCCTCCTGCGCAAGGCGGGCAAGCCCGTCGTGCTCTGCGCCAACAAGGTCGACGGCCCCTCCGGCGAGGCCGACGCCACCGCCCTGTGGTCCCTCGGCCTCGGCGAGCCGCACCCCATCTCCGCGCTGCACGGCCGCGGCACCGGCGACATGCTGGACGCCGTCCTGGAGGCGCTGCCCGAGGCGCCCGCGCAGACCTTCGGCACCGCCATCGGCGGCCCCCGCCGCATCGCGCTCATCGGCCGTCCGAACGTCGGCAAGTCCTCGCTGCTCAACAAGGTGGCGAACGAAGACCGCGTGGTCGTCAACGAACTGGCGGGCACCACCCGTGACCCGGTCGACGAGCTCATCGAGCTGGGCGGCGTGACCTGGAAGTTCGTCGACACGGCGGGCATCCGCAAGCGCGTCCACCTCCAGCAGGGCGCCGACTACTACGCCTCGCTGCGCACCGCCGCCGCCGTGGAGAAGGCGGAGGTCGCGGTGATCCTCATCGACGCCTCCGAGACGATCTCCGTGCAGGACCAGCGCATCGTGACGATGGCCGTCGAGGCGGGCCGCGCGATCGTGGTGGCGTACAACAAGTGGGACACCCTCGACGAGGAGCGCCGCTACTACCTGGAGCGGGAGATCGAGACCGAGCTGGCCCAGGTCGCCTGGGCGCCCCGGGTCAATGTCTCCGCGGCCACCGGGCGGCACATGGAGAAGCTGGTCCCGGCGATCGAGACGGCCCTCGCGGGCTGGGAGACGAGGGTGCCGACCGGACGGCTCAACGCCTTCCTCGGCGAGATCGTCGCCTCCCACCCGCACCCGGTCCGCGGCGGCAAGCAGCCGCGCATCCTCTTCGGCACGCAGGCGGGCACGAAGCCGCCGCGCTTCGTCTTCTTCGCGTCGGGCTTCATCGAGGCCGGTTACCGCCGCTTCCTGGAGCGCCGCCTGCGCGAGGAGTTCGGCTTCGACGGCACGCCGATCCACATCTCGGTCCGGGTGCGCGAGAAGCGCGGCCGCAAGAAGTAGCACGCGAGCGTCCCGCTCGTCCGCGGACGCCCCGTCCGCGGGCGGGCGAAGGCCCGGCCCCGTTTCCCGGGGCCGGGCCTTCGTGCGCTCAGCGGTGGCGGCGCGGGGCCGGGGGC
>NZ_JASKYR010000856.1:0-3175 GCF_041028215.1 Streptomyces flavofungini | reverse complement strand
CCCGCGCACCGCGGAGCCACGGGCGACTCCACCACCCGGGTGACACGGGGGCGCGGGCTCGCCGGTCACGGCGGCGGCGACACTCCGGCCCGGACAGTCGAATGAGCGGTTCCCTTGGTGCCCTCGGCCTACCGGGCAGTTCAAGGGCGGTCCGACGGGTGAGGCTCCCCGCGAGCGCCTCCGTCACTCCCGGAGCGCTCCCCCGTACTCCCAGCTCTCCTGGAGGCAACGCCATGAGCAAGTGCAGGATCCTCGCCGCCGCCGCGCTCACCACGATCGCCCTCATCGGCGGCGCCACGACCGCGGGCGCCACCAACGCGGACCCGAGCCCCGGCGCCCACGCGAGCGGCGCGGCCGTGAAGTCCCCCGGGGTCCTCAGCGGCAATGTCGTCCAGGTCCCGGTGAGCGTGCCGGTCAACGCCTGCGGCAACACGGTCGACGTCGTCGGCATCCTCAACCCGGCGGCGGGCAACGGCTGCAAGTAGCCGCCCGCTCCCGGCCCAGCAACACCACAGGCCCAGGTCAGATGCCTTCTGACCTGGGCCTGAGCGGTAGACCGTGTGGGACTCGAACCCACAACCAATGGATTAAAAGTCCACTGCTCTGCCAATTGAGCTAACGGTCCGCGTCGGTGCTCCCCCGAGCATAACGGAGGGCCCGCACGACGCGTGCGCCGTGCGGGCCCTTCGAAGACCTGACTACAGATCAGCCGTTGCGCTTCCAGCGCGGCTTGTCGTCGCGGCGGCCGAAGGAACCCGTGCCGGAGCCGGAGCGGTCGTCGCGGCGGTTGTACGCCGGGCGGTCGTGGCCGCCGGAGCGGTGGCCGCCGGCGGGGCGGTCGTCACGGCGGTCACGGTTGAAGGGGCGGTCGCTGCCGCGGTGGCCGCCGGCGGGGCGGTCGTCCCGGCGGAAACCGCCACCGCGGTTGTCGTCACGGCGGTCGCGGTTGAAGCCGCCACCACGGTTGTCGTCACGGCGGAAGCCACCCTCGCGACGGTCGTCACGGCGGAAGCCACCGCCACGGTTGTCGTCACGACGGTCGCGGTTGAAACCGCCCTCACGGCGGTCGTCCCGGCGGAAGCCACCACCGCGGTTGTCGTCACGACGGTCGCGGTTGAAGCCGCCACCACGGTTGTCGTCACGGCGGAAGCCACCGCCACGGTTGTCGTCACGACGGTCGCGGTTGAAACCGCCCTCACGACGGTCGTCCCGGCGGAAGCCACCGCGGTCACCGCGGTCGTCGCGGTTGAAGCCGCCACGGTCGCCCCGGCGGTCCTTCTCGTAGTTGCCGCGCTCGTCGCGCTGCGGGCGGCGGTTGTCGTACGAGGAGGAGCGCTCCTCGCGCACCGGGCGCTCCTCGACGGGCTGCTCGGGCACGGAGACGGCGGCCTCCACGACCGCCTCGGCGGCAGCGGCGGCCTCGGCGACCGCGGTCTCCGGGTCGTCGCCGCGCTCACGGGCGGCACGCGCGGTGAGGCGGTCGGCCTCGTCGCGCAGCTCGGCGGCGCGGCGCGTGGCGCGCTCCAGCTCCTTGGTGAGGTCCTTGACCTCACGCTCGGCCTGGGCCGCCGCGTTGCCCGCGGAGTCGGCCTGCACCTCGGTCATGGAGCGGGCGCCGGTGATCTCGGCGACCTCCGGGTCGAAGGTGCCGCCGCCGTTGATGATGTGGCGCGAGGCGTCGACGCCCGCGTCCTCCATGAGGCGGAAGATCTGGCGGCGCTGGTGCGGCAGGGAGAGCGAGACGACCGTGCCGGAGCGGCCCGCGCGCGCCGTACGGCCCGAGCGGTGCAGGTAGTCCTTGTGGTCGCCGGCCGGGTCCACGTTCAGGACCAGGTCGATGCCGTCGACGTGGATGCCGCGCGCGGCGACGTCCGTGGCGACGAGGGCGTTGACGTAGCCCTTCTTGAAGTCCTCGAGCACGCGGGTACGGGCACCCTGCGTCATGCCGCCGTGCAGCGCGTCGGCCTTCACACCGGCGTCGCAGAGCTGCTCGGCGATGCGGTCGGCGCCGAGCTGGGTGCGCACGAAGATGATCGTGCGGCCCTTGCGCGCGGCGATGGCGGCCGTGACCGGCGCCTTGTCGCGGGGCTTCACGATCAGGATGTGGTGCGTCATGGTCGTGACGTTGCCCTGGGCGCTGTCGACCTCGTGCGTCACCGGGTTGTTCAGGTAGCGCTTGACCAGCGTGGAGATCTCGTTCTCCATCGTGGCCGAGAACAGCATGCGCTGGCCGCCGGACGGAACCTGGTCGAGCAGCTCGGTGACCTCGGGCAGGAAGCCCAGGTCCGACATCTGGTCGGCCTCGTCGAGGACGGCGATCTGGGTGTTCTCCAGCGAGCAGGCGCCGCGGTTGATGATGTCGCGCAGACGGCCCGGGGTGGCGACGAGGATGTCGACGCCGCGCTCCAGGGCGTAGATCTGGTTGCCCATCGACGTACCGCCGCAGACGACCTTCATCTTCAGGCCGAGCACGTCGCCGTAGGGCTGGAGGGCGTCCGCGACCTGCATCGCGAGCTCACGGGTCGGGGTGAGGATGACGCCGCGGGGCTTCTTCTTCTCGGTGCGGCCCTCGGCGGCCAGGGTCGCCAGCATCGGCAGGCCGAAGGAGAGGGTCTTGCCGGAGCCGGTGCGGCCGCGGCCGAGGATGTCCTTGCCGGCCAGGGCGTCCGGGATGGTCGCGGCCTGGATCGGGAAGGGCGTGGTGACGCCGTTCTGCGCGAGCTTGCGGACGATGCCCTCGGGCAGACCGAGGTCGCCGAAGGTGATCTCCGGCTCGGCGTCCGAAGCGGCCTCGGGGGCGTCGGAGGCCTCGTCGGCCTCGGATACGTCGCTGGTGACCTCGGTGACGTCCGCGGCCTCGGTGAGCTCGACGGTCCCGGCGACCGTCTCTGCGGTCTCGCCGACGGCGGCTACGGCCTCGTCGTTCTCGGGCAGGACGGCGTGGTCAGAACTGAAAATGGACATGCGAAATGCGAAACCTTCCGGAGTCTCGGCACGCGCCCGTCAACTCCGTGATTTCGCAATGGACCGCCTCTATGCGGTCAGCCACGGCAAGGGAGAGTACGCGCCACGCGGCGCTCTTCTGTGTCGGCGCCGGGCAAATGGGATCAAACGATCTACCACCATACGCACCTACCCCCCTGCAATGCAAACCGCCCCCGTCACACCCTCTCCC
>NZ_JASKYR010000855.1:0-3198 GCF_041028215.1 Streptomyces flavofungini | reverse complement strand
GGCGAGGTGCGGGCCGGCGGCGCCCCGATGGCGCTGCCCGGAGCGTACTACCCCAACGGGTCCGACAAGGCGCCCGCCGGGCAGGACATCGACATCGCCGACGCGGTCGGCAAGGTGCTCGGGGTGAAGGTGGCACGGCAGGACGCCTCCTTCGAGTCGATCCTGCCCGCGCTCGGCAGCGGCAAGTTCGACTTCGGCACCGGCAACTTCGGGGTCACCGCCGAACGCCTGAAGACCGTCGACTTCGTCACCTACATCAACGACGGCCAGGGCTTCGCGGTGAAGAAGGGCGGTACGACGCTGAAGAAGAAGGTCACCGACCTGACCCAGCTGTGCGGCCTGACCATCGGCACCGGGGCGGGCACCACGTTCGAGGCCACCCTCGCCCAGCGGAAGGGCGTCTGCGCCAAGGCCGGAAAGAAGCCGTACGACGTGAAGGTGTACTCCGAGAACGCGGCCACCCTCACCGCCCTCCAGCAGGGCCGGATCGACGTCGTCATGTCGACCATCAACGGTCTGCGCCACCAGGCGGCGCGGTCCGCCTCGGGAACCACCTTCCTGGGCGAGTACCACCGGCTCGACGTCGGCTTCGCCTTCAAGAAGGGCTCCCCGCTGACCAAGGCCTTCCGCGCCGCCGTCAACGAGCTGATCGAGAACGGGACGTACGGCCGCATCCTGAAGAAGTGGGGCACCTCCGCCTCCGCCATCGGGAAGTCGCGCATCAACCCCTCCGAGCACACGTGATGGGCGAGGTCAAAGGCCTCGGTCAGGCCGCCCCCGCCGAAACCCCGCACCCGCGTCCCGTCAAGGTCGTGCCCGTGCGCCACTACGCCCGCTGGGTGGGGGCCGTCGCCGTGACCGTGCTGATCGCCCAGTTCGTGCACGGCCTCGTCACCAACCCGGTCTGGGAGTGGGGCGTCTTCGGCGACTACATCCTGGCCGAGACCATCGTCCAGGCGGTGTGGGTGACGCTCCAGCTCACCGCCTACGCCACCGTGCTCGGCTTCCTGCTCGGCACCGTCCTCGCCTTCATGCGGCTCTCCAGGAGCCCCGTCCTCCAGACGGTCGCCTGGACCTACATCTGGGTCTTCCGGTCCATCCCGATGATCGTCCAGCTCGTGTTCTGGTTCAACCTCAGCGCCCTGTACGAGAGGCTGGGCATCGGCATCCCCTTCGGGCCGGTGTTCTGGTCCGTCGAGAGCAATGACCTCATCGGCACCATCGGCGCCGCCGTCATCGGCCTGACGCTGCACCAGGCCGCGTACGCCGCCGAGATCGTCAGGGGCGGGGTCGTCGCCGTCGACCACGGCCAGCACGAGGCCGCCGCCGCACTGGGCATCCCCCGGCTGCGGCAGATCCGCCGGATCGTGCTGCCGCAGGCGATGCGCGCCATCCTGCCCACCGCGGGCAACGAGGTCATCAGCCTCCTCAAGGGCACCTCGGTCGTCTACGTGATGTCGATCGGGGAGCTGTTCTACCAGGTGCAGGTGGTCTACGGCCGCAACGGTCGGGTGATCCCGCTGCTGCTCGTCGCCACCGCCTGGTACGTGGTGCTCACCACCCTGCTCTCGGTCGCCCAGTACTACGTGGAGCGCCACTACGCGCGCGGCGCCGACCGCACACCGCCGCCCACCCCGCTCCAGCGCGCCCGGCGCCTGGCCCGCGGTCTGCGCGCGGCGGCGGCCCGGCGCGACCGGCCCGTCGTCCCGCGCAGGGCACCGCAACCGCTGGAACCACTCACACCGTTGGGAGAGAGCCGATGAGCCAGGTGATGGTGGACGTCCACGGCGTCCGCAAGAGCTTCGGCCCGCTTGAGGTGCTCCGGGGAGTCGACCTCCAGGTCAGGGCCGGTGAGGTCACGGTGATCCTCGGACCCTCCGGCTCGGGCAAGTCCACCCTGCTGCGCACCATCAACCACCTGGAGAAGGTCGACCGGGGGTGGGTCAGCATCGACGGTGAGCTGATCGGCTACCGCCGCTCCGGCGGCAAGCTGTACGAGCTGCGCGAGAAGGACGTCCTGAAGCAGCGCACCCACATCGGCTTCGTCTTCCAGGACTTCAACCTCTTCCCGCACCTGACCGTCCTGGAGAACCTCGTCGAGGCGCCGGTCTCCGCGCTGCGCCGCCCGCGCAAGGAGGCGGAGCGGACCGCCCGTACGCTGCTCGAACGGGTCGGTCTCGCCGCCAAGACCGACGCCTACCCCCGGCAGCTCTCCGGGGGCCAGCAACAGCGCGTCGCCATCGCCCGCGCGCTCGCCCTGGAACCCAAGGTGCTGCTCTTCGACGAGCCCACCTCCGCGCTCGACCCGGAGCTGGTCGGCGAGGTCCTCGACGTCATCAAGGACCTGGCGCGCACCGGCACCACGATGATCGTCGTGACGCACGAGATCGGCTTCGCCCGCGAGGTCGCCGACACGGTCGTCTTCATGGACGGCGGCGTCGTCGTCGAGCAGGGCCCGCCGTCGGCCGTCCTCGACGCCCCCCGGCACGAGCGCACCCGCGCCTTCCTCTCCAAGGTCCTCTGACCCGCCACCCATCGATTCCGAGGTCCGCCGACCCGCGAACCGTAGGTCCGAAACCTCTCCGCCCCGCCCACCGTGCACGACCTTCACCTCCCAGGAGCCCCGACCGTGACCACCTCCGCAAGAACCCGCGCCACCGCCGCAGCCGGGCTCGCCGCCGCCCTCCTGCTGGCCGGGTGCGGCAACCCCTCCGACGGGGGCACGGTCGACACCGCGGCCACCTCGGGAAGGGAGACCCGGATCAACCTCAGCCCGGACCAGAAGCGCATCACCACCGACAAGGTCGACTCCATAGCCGCCGAGGTACCGCGGCGCATCCGCGAGCGGGGGACCCTGGAGCTCGTCTCCGGCTCCGCCGCCCCGCTGACCTTCTTCGCCACCGACAACAAGACCGTCATCGGCGTCGAGCCCGACCTCGCCACGCTCGTCGCGAACGTGCTCGGCCTCAAGCCGCACTTCAACACCGTCTCCTGGGAGAACATCTTCGTCGGCCTGGACAGCGCCAAGTACGACGCCGGTTTCAGCAACATCACCGTCACCGAGGAGCGCAAGGAGAAGTACGACTTCGCCGGCTACCGCGAGGACACCCTGGCCTTCGAGGCGAAGAAGGGCACCGTCAAGAAGGTCACCGGCCCCGCCGACGTGGCGGGCAGGACCGTCGCCGTCGGCACCGGCAC
>NZ_JASKYR010000854.1:0-2970 GCF_041028215.1 Streptomyces flavofungini | reverse complement strand
TGCTCCAGCGGCTCGAAGGCGGGCGGGGGGAGCCGCCACGGGCCGCCGACCGGCAGCAGGACCGGGCGTATGCGCATGCGAAGGCCGGGCACGGCGGCCGCGCGCTCGGCGAGCAGCGCGGCGGCGCGCTCCGCGGCGCCGGGCCCCTCGGCCTCGAAGACGCCGAGGGCCCCCAGGTGCATGGGGTGTTCGGCGGTCTCGATGTTCCAGAAGGCCAGATCGAGAGGGGCGAGCAGGTCAGAGGTCGGTGCAGGCGATGAAGTCAAGGGATCGCTCTCGCGTCGAGGACCATGCGGGGTTCGTGAGCGAGCAGTCAACCTCTGCGGAGCGATTACGGTCAAGTACGATCTAGCTACGCTGCGTTAACATCACGTGAAGGCCCGCCCTCACCGAGGAGGGCGGGCCTCCTGGGACTGATGTGGTGCAGTTGTGAACTGTCTAGTACGTCACGTCGGCGCGAGCCGCCGTGTCCTGGCGGAACGGGGTGCCCGCGTCACTTCAGCGCCGGTGGCGCCGCCCCCTCCGACGTGCCCCACCCGGACGGCCGCTCGCCGACCACGAAGGAGAGCTCGCGGGCCTTCCGCAGGTCGGCGCTGGTCAGATACGTCGCCCCTTGGTCGGCCCCGTCCACGCGCGCCGACTGGATGTACCGCCTGGCGTCCGAGGTGCCCGGCGCCTTCACCGTCAGCGCGCCGCGCGGGTAGTAGCGGCGGTCCAGCGTGAGGTCCACGCGTTCGAAGACGGGCGTCGACAGGCCCCAGGTGTCCGTGCCCGGCTGGACCGGGAAGACGCCGATGGAGGACAGCACGTGCCAGGCGGACATCGTGCCGAGGTCGTCGTTGCCGGTCATGCCGGTCGGCGTGTCCGTGAAGAGCGTCAGCGCGGCGTGCACCACGTCGGTCGTCTTCCACGGCTGCCCCGTCGAGAGGTAGGTGTACGGGGCGATCAGGTCCGGCTCGTTCTGGGGGTTGTACTTGTCGGCGTTGTAGTAGTCGTAGGGCCCGTTCACCCACACCTCGCGGGCCGTCCTCGCCGGGTCCTTCAGGAGTTCCTCGTAGGCGAAGAAGGAGTCGAGGCGTTCGGTCGCCGCCTTCTTGCCGCCGATCAGGCCGACCATGCCGGGGATGTCCTGCGGAACCAGCCACTGGTACTGCCAGGACGTGCCCTCGTGGAAGCCCTCGCTCTTGGCCGGATCCGCGGGCCCGGTGAAGGCGCCCCCGGCGTCCCGCGCGCGGAAGAACCCGGTCGACGCGTCGTGGATCTTCCGGTAGTTCTGGGCGCGCGCGGCATAGCGCTCGGCGTCCGCCCTGTGTCCGAGGTCGCGCGCCATCTGGCCGAGCATCGCGTCCGAGAGCGCGTACTCAAGGGTGGCGGAGGCGCCGTGGTCGTAGTCGGAGTCACCGGGCTTGGCGTGCGGGCGGCCCTTGACGTACGGGGCGAACCCGTTGGCCAGGTACTCCTTGTTGGCCTCGCGGCCCACCGGCGCGGAGTCGGCCGGCGGCACCCCGTCGGCGTTCTTCTTCAGCGCGCGGTACGCCTTCTCCTCGTACCCCTTGAGCAGACCCTGCTGATAGGCGTTGGTGAGGAAGGGCGTGACCGGGTCGCCGGTCATGATGTTCGTCTCGACCGTGCCGTAGCCCCACTTGGGCAGCCAGCCGCTCTCCTCGTCGATCTTCAGGACGGAGAGTGCCATGTCGCGGGACTCGCGCGGCGCGAGCAGGGCGAGGAGCTGGGCCTGGGTGCGGTAGGTGTCCCACAGGGACCAGTTCTGGTAGTAGGTGAAGCCCTTGGCGCGGTGGGTCTTCTGGTCCCAGCCGGTGTAGCGGCCGTCGACGTCGCTGCCGATGTTCGGCGCGAGGAACGACCGGTAGAGCGAGGAGTAGAAGGTGCGCCGCACCGTCTCGCTGCCGCCGCGCGCCCGCACGTCGTCGAGCCGGTCCTCCCACGCGGCCCGCGCCGCCTTCGCGACCCGGTCGTACGAACGTCCGCCCTCGGCCGCGAGGTTGCGGGCCGCGCCCTTGGCGTCGACGTAGGAGAGCGCGGTGGTCGCCTCCACCGTGCGGTCCTTGCGGGTGTCGAAGCGGAGGAAGGCGCCGCTGCGCTCGCTCCCGGCGGAGACCTTCCTGGCGCCCTCGGTGACGTCGGCGCCCTTCCAGGTGCCCGACGCCTTGAAGGGCCGGTCGAAGCGGGTGATCGTGTGGACCGTGTACCGCTTGGTGTCCTGGCAGAAGCCGCTGCCGGTGATGGAGGTGCGCACGGTGCGGCTGTCGAGGATCTCGACCTCGGTGCCGACGGTCCTGTGCAGCGACTGGCCCGCGTTGAGCAGGACGTTGGCCTTCTCGGTGGCGGGGAAGGTGTAGCGCTGCACGCCGGTGCGCCTGGTCGCGGTCAGTTCGGCGTCGATGCCGCCCTTGAGGCCCACCCGGTAGCGGCCGGGGCTCGCGCTCTCGTCGTCGTGGCTGAACTCGGCGGCGTACTTGGCGTAGTCGGTCTCCGTCACGTCGCCGGTCGTGGGAAGGACCGGCAGGTCGCCGCCGAGACCGCAGCCGACCCCGGACAGGTGCACGGCGGAGAAGCCGCGGATGTGGGTGTCGGAGTGGTCGTAGCCGGTGTTGTGCCCGGTGTCGGGCGAGAGCTGCACCATGCCGAACGGGACGGCGGCGCCGGGGTAGGTGTTGCCCTCGTTCTCGGTGCCGATGAACGGGTTGACCAGGTCGGTGAGCCGGGAGTCGCGCGGCGCGCCGGGTCCGGCCGCGGGGGCGGCCCCCGCCGCGGGGACGGCGGCACCGGCCAGCAGCGCGGCAGCCGCCAGCGCCGCGCCCGTACCGCGCAGCCTTTCGGTCCATCTCATGGGCGGGACGCCTCCTCGAAGGGTGTGACAACGTTGTCAAGACGCACTTCGCGATCATTCTTCGTCGCGAACCTGTACACGTCAAGGGTGCGGAACCCCCCCGACCGTCCCCGGAAGGA
>NZ_JASKYR010000853.1:0-3678 GCF_041028215.1 Streptomyces flavofungini | reverse complement strand
CGGCCGGTGACCGAATGCGCGTCGCGCGGCGGGGCTCAAAGGTCGCGAAACCGTACGCATGTGTCAAGAGCGCCGACCGGCCCGTCCTCTGCCCCACTGTGGTGGCCCGGGATCTCCACCGCCGTGGCGGCCCGGGAKCTCCRCCGCCGTGGYGGTCCASCCCCTGCACCGCCGTGGCGGSCCKGGGMTCTGCCGCCGTGGCRGYCCRGSCYCTSCACCGCCGTGGCGGCCTGGGATCTGCCGCCGCGGTGGTCCAGCCCCTGCACCGCCGTGGCACCCCGGGGTTCAACCGCCGTGGCAGCCCGGGGCCCAACCGCCGGGGTGGCCCGGCATCTGCTGCCGTGGCGGCCTGGGGTCTGCCGCCGTGGTGGTCCAGCCCTTGCACCGCCGTGACAGCCCGGGGCTCAACCGCCGTGGCAGCCCGGGGCCCAACCGCCGGGGTGGCCCGGCATCTGCCGCCGTGGCGGCCCAGCCCCTTCACCGCCATGGTGGCCCAGCCTTTCCACCCCGCCGGGGTGGCCCGGGATCTGCCGCCGTGGCGGCCCGCGCCTCAACCGCCGTTGTGGGCCGCCGTGTTGTTCAGCCCGTCGCATACCTTCTCGATCTGCGTCAGCGCCTCCCGCAGGTTGGTCGGCCGCGTCGTTCCGCGCACCACCGGGCCCGCCCAGCCGGGACCGCCCAGCATGACGACGGGCCTGCCCCTGGCGCCCCGCACGCCCCAGCGGAGGTCGGTGAGGTGGCGGGCCAGCGGCACGCTCGCGGTCGACCTGGCCTGTGACCAGAGGAAGACGACCGGCGGGCCTGTCCTGCGGACCGCGGCCGAGAGCGCCTCGACGGGCACGGCCGCGCCGAACATGCGCTGAGGGACGCCGCGTTCACCGAGGGCGGCGCTGAGCGCCTCCAGCGGCAGCGAGTGCTGCTCGCCGGGGACGCAGGCCAGGATGAGCGGTGCCGCGGCGGACGGGGCGACCGGGACCGAGGCGCAGCGGTGCAGGGCGCGGGAGACCTGCCAGGACAGCAGATGCTCGACCTCCACATACCGGTCGCCCGCCTCCTCCCACTTGCGGCCCACCGCGTGCAGCGTCGGCATGATCACTTCCTGCCAGGCGTCGACGAGGCCGTGCCGCTCCACCGCGCCGCTCAGCAGCTCCTGGACCACGGGCGCGTCGAGGCGCACGGCGGCGCGCGCGAGGCCCTTGCGCTGCCGTATGAACATCTCGGGTGAGGCGGGGCGGGTGCGGCGGGTCCTGCGGGGCCTCGGCACCCGCGCGGACGACGACTCCTCGGCCAGTTTCAGGGCCGAGTGCGCGGCCTCGGCGGGCGGCACCCCCGCGGCGGTGAGCCGGCCCATCTCCTCGATCATCGCCACGTCCCGCTCGGACCATCGGCGGTGGTGGCCGGGCTCCCGGCGGGCGGGGCCGAGGCCGTATCTGCGGTCCCAGGTCCGCAGGGTCGTCGGTGACACCCCGAGCCGCCTCGCCAGCGCGCCGGTGGTGACTCCCGCGTCCTCGGAATCGCTGCCGCTCGGACGCCGTCGGGCCTGGCCCTCGCGCCCCCCTGCCTCGTTCATCTGCTCACGATACGACGCACAACCGACGCATGTTGCCCCGCTCTCGCGGCTGTTCCCAAGATGACCCCGCCGCGGCCGGAACCGTGGCCGACGTGCCCGATTCCGATCACTGGTGGGGCGGTTGCCGACCGATCCGAGGAGCTGACGAAGCGTCGATGAGTACAGCGGTGTCACCGCGGCCCTTCGAGGGGCCGGGCACGGAGGCGGAACTGGCCTCGGGGCTGGCCCGCGGCGACGAGTCGTGTCTGGTCACGCTGTACCGCAGGGGAGGGCCGCGCGTGCACGCCCTCGCCCGGCGCGCCCTCGGCGACAGCCGTGAGGCGGAGGACGTCACGCAGCAGGTCTTCCTCGCCGCCTGGCGCGGCCAGACCGGGTACCGGCCCGAACTGGGCACGCCGATGGCCTGGTTGACCGGCATCACGCGCCGGAAGATCGCGGACACCCTGGCGGCGCGGGCCCGCAGGGCCGCACTCGTCGAGGGCGCGGGAGCCCGCTACACCGCACCCCAGGCCGGGCTCGAGGGCGTCGAGGCCGTCGTGGACCGGGTGCTGCTCACGCAGGAGCTCGCGCGGCTGCCGGTGCCCCAGCGGACGGTGCTCTGCCTGGCCTTCTACGAGGACCTCACCCAGCCGCAGATCGCCGAGCGGACCGGCTGGCCCCTCGGCACGGTCAAGAGCCACGCCCGGCGTGGTATGCACCGCCTCCGTCTGCTCCTGGAGGACGCGCCGGGCAGCCGGTGAGATTTTCCGCCCGCCGGGTGCATCCGGGGGGCCCGTTCCGGCGGAAGCAAGGGTCAGCCTGTCGTGCCGGCCACCGGCGCGGGGCCCGCAGACCCGCCGTGACCCCGCGGCCTGCGGGCACGGCGGAGTCGGCTCCGCCGGGGGGCTGGGGCGGCCGCCGTCGCCCCCGGGACGGCGCCGTCAAGGCCGTGGGTGGTGCGCGCCGGATGCCGCACCACCCACGAGCCGAGCCGTCCCGAAGCCCGCCGTCACACCGCTGACGCCTCGTCCGCGACGACGCGCTCCTCGCCCAACGGGTGTGTCACGTGGTGCGCGAGCGCGGCGAGGACACCGCCCGCCAGCGGCGCCAGGATGAACAGCCAGAGCTGCGACAGGGCCGCGCCACCGGCGAAGAGGGCCGGGCCCAGGCTGCGCGCGGGGTTGACGGACGTGCCCGTCAGCGGGATGCCGACCAGGTGGATGACGGCCAGCGCGATACCGATCGGCAGCCCGTCGAAGCCGACGACCGCCACCCGGTGCGTGACCCCGAGGACCACGAAGACCAGCAGGAACGTCAGCACCATCTCGGCCAGGAAGGCACCGCCGATGTTGATGCCGACCGCGGAGCGGTCGCCGTAGCCGTTGCTGCCGAAGGCACCGCTCGTCTTCAGCCCCGGCACCTGCTTGGCCAGGAGGAAGAGCAGGGCCGCGCCGACGATGCCGCCCACGATCTGGGCCACCCAGTAGGTGACGGCGGTACGGACGTCGATGCGCCGTGCGCAGAGCATGCCCAGGGTCACGGCGGGGTTCACGTGGCAGCCCGAGACGGGTCCGAGCGTGTAGGCGAGGGCCAGCAGCGTGAAGCCGAAGGCCAGCGCGATGCCGAGGGTGCCGATGTACTCGACGCCGAGCACCGCCGACCCCACGGCGAAGAAGACCAGGAGCAACGTTCCGAGGAACTCCGAGATCACCGCTCTTTTCTGCACCTCTGTCTGCACAGCTACCACCTCGCAGGCTCTGCCGGACCGTCCGGTCTGTCGACGCCCCGGGCTGTCCGGTCATCGTCGCCGCGGCCGCCCGTGCGCGCCTTCCGGGCGGCCCGGCACGGAACGGGCGCCCCCGCCGCCCGACCGGCGGCCCGTTCAGGCCGCGCGGCGCCTCTCGCACCGTGCCGGGGCGCCGGGGCGCCGTTCACCCGGTCGAGTGACGGGCGGTGGTTGAAGACCGGTGATTTCGCCGATGCGCGCGGCACCGGACCGCCCCGACAGTGGCCGCGGCCGACAGACGCCTTCCCCCGAAAGGAACCACCGTCGTGCAGCAGCCCCACAGCGAGACCCGGACCACCTCCGCCCACCCCGCCACCGCGGCGGGCCCCGGCGGCCACCGCAC
>NZ_JASKYR010000852.1:0-2297 GCF_041028215.1 Streptomyces flavofungini | reverse complement strand
CTCCCGGCCACTTTCCGTCCCTCCCGGACCCTTGCGGACAGAAGCTGACCGCAAGGGTCCGTAGCTTGTGAGGTGTCGGAAAGGCCCCCAGGGGCAGCCCGCTCAGGCGGGCCGGAGAGAGGCGGAAACCATGGTCACCCACGTCAGCTCGGAAGCGCACGGCGATGAGCGCGGCGCTCTGATCGCCTTCGTCGAGGCCCAGCGCGGCGGCCTGCGCAGGTCGGTGCTCGGGCTCACCGACGAGCAGGCCGCCCAGCGGCCGAGCGCGAGCGAGCTCTCCCTCTCGGGCCTGGTCAAGCACGTCGCCGAGACGGAGCTGAGCTGGCTGCGCATGGCCCAGCAGAAGCCCAACGAGAAGGGCCGCACCCAGGAGACCTGGGCCGACAGCTTCCGCCTCGTGGAGGGCGAGACGCTCGCCGAGACCCTGGCCTTCTGGGACCGGGTCGCCGCCGAGACGGAGGAGTTCATCCGCGCGGTGCCGAGCCTGGACGACACCTTCCCGCTGCCCGAGGCGCCGTGGTTCCCGAAGGACGGCGTCGTGTCGATGCGCTGGCTGATGCTGCACCTCGTCGAGGAGATCGCGCGGCACGCGGGCCACGCCGACATCGTCCGCGAGTCACTGGACGGCAAGACCGCCTTCGAGCTGGTCGCCCTGGAGCGGAACGAGTCGTACCCTAGTCAAAATTGATGACTCCGGAAGGGCGCGGTGCATGTCAGCGATCCGGCTACTGGTCCTCGGGGCCGTGCGCCAGCACGGCCGCGCCCACGGCTACCAGGTCCGCAACGACCTGGAGTACTGGGGCGCCCACGAGTGGTCCAACGCCAAGCCCGGCTCGATCTACCACGCCCTGAAGCAGCTGGCGAAGCAGGGCATGCTGCTCGCCCACGAGGTCGCCCCCTCCACGGCGGGCGGCCCGCCGCGCACCGAGTACGAGATCACGGAGCAGGGCACCGAGGAGTACCTCTCCCTGCTCCGCTCCTCCCTGACCACGTACGACCAGCGGCCGGACGTCCTGACCTCCGGGCTCGGCTTCATGGTGGACCTGCCGAGGGAGGAGGCCGTGGCGCTGCTCAAGGAGCGGGTGCGGCGCATGGCGGAGTGGCGGGCCTCCGTGACCGACTACTACACGCCCGAGGAAGGCCCCGGGCAGCTCGGCCACATCGGCGAGATCATGAACTACTGGGTGCACTCGGCGGACACCGGCGCGCAGTGGACCAGGGACCTGATCGCCCGCATCGAGGGCGGCGCCTACACGTTCGCCGGTGAGGGCGACCCCTTCGTCGGGGTGCTCGCCGACGGCCAGGAGAACCCGTACGCGACGGGGGAGCGGCTCCCGGAGGACGACGGCTAGGGCCTCCCGCGCCCGGGTGGCCGCCCGGTGCCGTCCGGCGGACCGCGCGGGCTTGCACCTCACGCGGCGTGAGGACCCACCCTGGGGCGCGTACCGAGACGAGAGGCGGAGGCCATGGGCTACTCCGTGGGACAGGTCGCCGGTTTCGCCGGGGTGACGGTGCGCACGCTGCACCACTACGACGAGATCGGCCTGCTCACCCCTGGCGGGCGCAGCCACGCGGGTCACCGGCGCTACGGCGACGACGATCTGGACCGGCTCCAGCAGATCCTGTTCTACCGGGAGCTCGGCTTCCCCCTCGACGAGGTGGCGGTCCTCCTGGACGATCCCGACGCGGACCCGCGCGCGCACCTGCGCCGCCAGCACGAGCTGCTGACCGCCCGGATCGCGAGGCTCCAGGAGATGGCCGCCGCCGTCGAGACCGCCATGGAGGCGAAGAAGATGGGCATCAACCTCACGCCCGAGGAGAAGTTCGAGGTCTTCGGGGACCACGATCCCGAGCAGTACGCGGACGAGGTGGAGCGGCGCTGGGGCGACACCGAGGCCTACCGCGAGTCGCGGCGCAGGTCGGCCTCTTACACCAAGGACGACTGGAAGCGGATCAACGACGAGTTCGCCGAGCTGCACGCGCGCGTGGGCGATCTGCTCGCCCGGGGGCTCCCGGCCGACTCGCGCGAGGCGATGGACGGCGCCGAGGAGCACCGCCTCTTCATCGCCAGGTACCACTACACGTGCTCGCACGAGCTGCACACCTGCCTCGGCAGGATGTACGTGGACGACGCGCGGTTCACCGCCTTCTACGAGGCCATCCGGCCCGGCCTCGCGGTGTATCTGCGGGACGCGATCCTGGCGAACGCGGCGCGCAACGGCTGACGCGACAGGGGGAGCCCGGGGGGAACGGGGAGCCGAGGGACGCGTGCGGCGGTGGACAACCCGGGCAAACCC
>NZ_JASKYR010000851.1:0-2713 GCF_041028215.1 Streptomyces flavofungini | reverse complement strand
GCGCAGCGCGGCGTTCACCGCGAGGCCGCGGATGCGGTACTGCCCCCCCCCCCCCCCCCCCCCCCCCCCCCCCCCCCCCCCCCCCCCCCCCCCCCCCCCCCCCCCCCCCCCCCCCCCCCCCCCCCCCCCCCCCCCCCCCCCCCCCCCCCCCCCCCCCCCCCCCCCCCCCCCCCCCCCGCGCTGGGTCAGGGCCGCGTACAGGAGAGCGCCGATCGCCTCGGTGTCCGTGCGCTGCGGCGTCTCGGACTCGATGCCGCGCAGCGCGGCGTTCACCGCGAGGCCGCGGATGCGGTACTGACCGGTGGAGGTACGCAGCACGGCCCCCGGGGTCAGCCGCAGATGCGCGAGGCCTTCCCGGTGCGCCGCGGCCATGGCCTGCGACACCTGGCTGACGAGCTGGTACGCCTCGTGGGCCTCCAGGGGGCCCGCCGCGAGCACCGCGGTGAGCTCCGTGGCGTCCGGGAGCCACTCGTGGACCACATAGACGAGGTCGTTCTCCTCGACGGCGTCCAGGACCTGCACGAAGCGCGGGTCCCCGAGAAGGGCCGAGGAGCGCGCCGCGGCCAGCACCGAGCGGGCCCGCGGATGGTCCGCGGGCAGCAGGTGCACGCCGACGGCACGGCGGAGTTTCTCGTCCACCGCACGCCAACTGCTGAAACCGTCCAGACGGGTGACGCACTCTTCGAGTCGATAGCGTCTGGCGAGCTTGTGACCACTGTGCAGCTCTGGGGGTGAGGTCGTCCCTCGGCTCTTGGGCTTGTCGGTCTCCGCCCCGTCTTCGTCAGCTGCCGTGTCCCGCTCCCGGGTGTGGGCCGCCCCGTCGGCCGTGGCCTTCTCCGCCTTGGCGGTCAGCGGCTCATCACCACTGTTGTCTGCCACGTCGACGGCAGCCGTGCTCCGTTCCGCCACCGTCGTTCCTGCCTCCCCATCCGTTGCGCTTCGTCAGACGCCAAAGCCAATTGTGCCCACAGTCCGGTGCTATGCACGACACGCGGTAGCGGACGATGGTTGTGCGGTACCGCTCATCTCAACGTCCGAGACGGCCGCGGACCATGCCGACCATCGAATTCAGCTCCGCAATCCGCATCTTTCGGGCGGCCACGAAGAACACACCGATGAGTGCGACGCCGCCCGCGACCAGCGCGACCAGGGAGCTGAGCGCCCCCGTGCCCATGGACCGCAGGATCGCGAACCCGATGGCCCCGCCGACCAGCGCCGCCGGAAGCGACGCCCCGACGAGGCGGGTGTACGTACGTGCCACCTGTGCGCCGTCCAGGTCACCGCCCAGCCGTGTGCGCAGGCGGCGCCAGGCCACCCCCACGCCGACCGCGTAGGCGAGACCGTAGGAGGCGGCCATCCCGACGACCGCCCACCGGGCGGGCAGGACGAAGAAGCTGAGCGCCGAGGCCGCCGCATTGACGGCCGCCACGATGACGGTGTTGTAGAACGGCGTCCGCGTGTCCTCGTAGGCGTAGAAGCCGCGCAGGACGACGTACTGCACCGAGTACGGAATCAGGCCGAGCCCGAATGCCATCAGGGTGTAGCCGATGTTCTGCGCGCCCGAGCCGGAACCCGCGTACAGCAGTGTCGCCATCGGGACGCCGAGGGCGAGGAAGGCGAAGGCGCACGGCACGATCGCCACCGCCGAGGTGCGCAGACCGTAGGAGATGTCGTCCCGGACGGCGGCCGGGTCGCCGTCGTTCGCGGAGCGTGAGATGCGCGGCAGGACCGCGGTCATCACCGAGACGGTGATGATGGCCTGCGGCATCTGCCACAGGAGCAGCGCGTAGTTGTACGCGGTGATGCCCGTACCGGCGTGCCCCTGGCCGTCCGCCGTCGTGCCCGCGCTGGTGGCGAGCTGGGTGACGACGACCATGCCGATCTGGTTGGCGAGGACGAAGAACAGGGTCCACTTCGCGAGGCGCGCGGCCTTTCCGAGCCCCTGGCCGCGCCAGTCGAAGCGCAGCCGGATCTTGAACCCGGCCTCGCGCAGGTACGGGAGCATGGCCAGCGACTGCACCACCAGGCCCAGCAGGGTGCCGAGGCCCAGCAGGCGCACACCGTCGGGCGTGATGCTGGCCGGGGTGACGCCGGACTCGCCGGAGTTACCGAAGGCCCAGATGAAGGCACTGAAGGTCGCGATGACCACGATGTTGTTGAGGACCGGGGTCCACATCATCGCGCCGAAGCGGCCGCGGGCGTTCAGGATCTGCCCGAGCACGACGTGCACACCCATGAAGAACATGGTCGGGATGCAGAAGCGCGCGAAGGTGACGGTGACGTCCATGCGGACGGGGTCGTCCGCGATCGACGGGGACATCATCCGGACGAAGACCGGGGCCGCCACCACACAGATGACGGTCACCGCCGCGAGCAACACCATGACCAGGGTGAGCAGCCGGTTGGCGTACCCCTCGCCGCCGTCCTCGTCCTTCTTCATGGCACGCACGAGCTGCGGGATGAAGACCGCGTTCAGGGCGCCGCCGCCGACCAGGACGTAGATCATTGTCGGCAGGGTGTTCGCGACCTGGTACGAGTCGTTGAGCAGGCTGACGCCGATCGCGGCCGCCATGACGAGCGTGCGCAGGAAGCCGGTGAGGCGGGACACGATCGTGCCCGCCGCCATCACGGCGCTCGACTTCAGCAGGCTCGACGCCTTGCCGCCCGACTTCGCGGCGGGTGCCGGAGCGGGCGCGGGGGCCGGGGCCGGAGC
>NZ_JASKYR010000850.1:0-3146 GCF_041028215.1 Streptomyces flavofungini | reverse complement strand
GTCCTGAGCCGCGTTGTTGTACTTGACCTCGCAGTCCGAGCAGAGCTGCTTGATCTTCGCTTCCATGATGGGGCGGTCGAAGGTCTCGTAGCGCGTGGTCTTGTTCTCGGGGAGCAGCAGACCGATGGTCTTGCCGTCGCCGCCGTCGTCACCGTCTCCGGCCTTGCCACAGGCGGTCATGGCCAGTGCCATCGAAACCGCGGCGGTGCCTATGACGACGCGACGCGTCATTGCGTTCATTTCGGGGTGCCTCCCTGACGAGGCCGCGTCGTTGCGGCCGAGGTGGCTCGAAGTCAACTCGGCCGCCACACCAGCGTCAAGGAGTAAATCCTTAACGAGATGACAACGGTGCCATGCGTTATCTAAGTGAAGGCAGGTGCGCCCGCGGGCATGGTTCCGTCCAAAAGGGTCGAATCGCCCATCTCGCTGAGGGCTAGAGCCAGCGCGCCGAGCACCTCCGCGCGCCCGCCGAGAGCCCCGGGAAGGACGGTGAGCTGCCGCGCCGCGCTCGGGATCGCATAGCGCCCCACGGATTCCCTGATGGGCCCGAGGACCAGCTCACCGGCCTCCGCGAGGTCCCCGCCGAGCACCACCCGGGAGGGGTTCAGCAGATTGCAGAGGTTGGCCACGCCGCTGCCGACGTGCCGCCCGACGTCCGCGATCACCCGTCGGCACCCCGGGTCGCCGTCCCGCGCGAGGCCGACCACCCGCTCCATGGTCAGGTCCGTGCCGTGCGAGGACTGGAGCAGCGGCAGGACGTACCGCGCCGCGGTGAAGGTCTCCAGGCAGCCGCGGTTGCCGCAGCGGCAGACCGGGCCCGACTCGTCCAGGGTGATGTGCCCGATCTCCCCGGCCGTGCCGCCGGGCCCCCGGTAGATCCGCCCGCTGATCACGAGGCCCGCGCCGACCCCGCTCGCGACCTTGATGTACGCCAGGTCCCGCACCCCGCGGCCGCTGCCCCAGACCAGCTCGCCCAGGGCACCGAGGTTGGCGTCGTTGTCCACGTGCACCGGGACCCCGAGGCGGGCGCCGAGCTCCTCGGCGGGCTTGGTGCCGGTCCAGCCCGGCAGGATCGACGTCGAGCCGAGCGTCCCGGACTCCACGTCGATGGGCCCCGGCACGCCCAGCCCGACCCCGGCGATCTTCTCGCGGTCCACACCGGTGGCCGCGATCAGCCTGCTGACCAGTTGCTCGGCCCGGTCGAAGCCCTGCGCGGCCGAGGCGTCCACGTCCAGCGGCTCGGACTCCTCGGCGAGCACCTGGTGGGCGAGGTTGCCGACCGCCACACGCAGGTGCGTATGGCCGAAGTCGACGCCGATGACGATGCCCGCGTCCCCGCTGAGCGAGACGCTGCGGGCCCGCCTGCCGCCCGCCGACGTGGGCGTGACCTCGACGGTTCCGCCGTCCTTCAGCTCGCGGACGATGTTGGAGACCGTCGCGGCCGACAGGCCCGTCGCTCTCGCGATCTCCGCCTGCGTGAGCGATCCGGCGAGCCGCACGGCGCGTACGACCCGCTCCAGATTGGCCCGGTGCAGAGAGGACTGCGACCCCGGAGTCTCCATTGACTCATCCACCCTTTGCCCTATTTCGGGCGACCCCGAAGCCACCCGTGACGCCGGCCCGCGAGGCGGGTACCGGGCCATGTACAAGTTGTGAACTCCAAACTCGGCTGTAGGAGATGCCGCAGTCAAGTCCTTGACGGAGATCCGGCCCGGCCCGCCTCGCCGCCCCCGGACCCCGCGCACTGGACGGACCTGCTCCGCATCGCACCCCCGGGACCGCACCGGCCCCTCGGCCTCCCGGCCCCTCGTGAGGCTCTTGTGTGTAAGAGGTGTCGGAATCGGCCGACCTTGTCCATGGCCGGGACATCCGGGCCCTCTGTTCCCTACGTTGTCAGACGGTGCGTCAGATCCAGGAGGCACGGGAGAGCGGGACAGCAGGACAGCAGGACGTGAACGGCGGGACAGCTGGCGACGGGGCGACACGGCAACCGGGGGGCACGGTGGAACGACTGACGGCGACCGATCCTGCGGAGGTCGGGCGGTACCGCACGATCGCGGAGCTCGGCCGGGGCGGCATGGGACGGGTCCTGCTGAGCAGCGCCCCCGACGGCAGCCTCGTCGCGCTGAAGCAGGTGCACACCCAGCTCGTCGCGGACGACGGCTTCCGGGCCCGGTTCCGCCGCGAGGTCGCGGCCTCCCGCAAGGTGTCGGGCACCCACACCTCGGCGGTGATCGACGCCGACGCGGATGCCGCCGAACCCTGGCTGACGTCGGAGTTCGTGCCGGGACCCTCGCTCCAGCAGGCGGTGACGGAGCTGGGCGCGCTGCCGGAGGAGGCGGTGCTGCGCATGGCGACGGGGCTGGCCGCCGCCCTCGTCGACATCCACCGGGCCGGGCTCGTGCACCGGGACCTGAAGCCGTCCAACGTCCTGCTCGCCGACGACGGCCCCCGGGTGATCGACTTCGGCATCGCACGGGCCGCCGACAGCGCGGAGGGCACCGAGCTGACCAACTCGGGGTGGGTGGTCGGCTCCCCCGGCTTCATGTCCCCCGAGCAGGCCGAGGGACGGCCCCTCGGCCCGGCCAGCGACGTGTTCTCGCTGGGGTCGGTGCTGGTCATGGCGTGTACGGGCAGCGGTCCCTTCGCCGGACCCGGCATGCCGCAGACCCTCTACAACGTCGTGCACACCGAGCCCGATCTCTCCGGGCTGCCCGCGTCCGTCCGCCCGCTGGTGGCCCGCTGCCTGGCCAAGGACCCGGCCGAGCGGCCCACACCGGCCCAGCTCCTGACGGACATCGGCCGGATCACGCCGTCCGCGCGGCCCTGGCCGACCGAGGTGCACGAGCTGATCGCGGCGCAGCAGGCCGAGATCGCCCGGTTGCGGGCGGAGTTGGCGAGCCGCGCGGAATCGGCGGACCGTGTGGACCGGGCGGACGGCCGGGACGCGGGTCCCCCCGTCGTCATCGAGGCACCGCCCGCACCCCCCGCGCCCGGGCCGTCGCGGCGCGGACTCGCCCTGGCCGCCGTGGGCGCCCTCGTGGTCGGCGCGCTGACCGCCACCGCCGTCATCAGCCTCACCTCGGGCGAGGGCGGCACCGGCACCACCGGCGCCCGCCCGAGGGTCAGCGCGACGGCCTCGGCAC
>NZ_JASKYR010000085.1:0-17180 GCF_041028215.1 Streptomyces flavofungini | reverse complement strand
ACCCACACCCCCGCGCCCGAGGCCGCGGCCCTGCCGCCGGTCGGGCGCGTGCCGCTGGCGATCGCCGGTGCCATCGGTGCCGCGCTCACCGGCTACGTCTTCGCGGAGCACGGGGCCAAGCCCGGTGTCCTGCTGCTGCTCGGGCTCGGTCTGGGGTTCGCCCTGTTCCACTCCCGGTTCGGCTTCACTTCCGCGTGGCGGCAACTGGTGGCCGTCGGCAACGGCACCGGCCTGCGTGCCCACACCCTGCTGCTCGGCACCACCGCGACGCTCTTCGCCCTGGTCATCGGCACCGGCAGCGGCCTGTTCGGCTCGGTGCCGACCCCCAGCGCCGGACCGATCGGGGTGGCCCTGCTCATCGGTGCCTTCCTCTTCGCCATCGGTATGCAGCTCGGCGGTGCCTGCGCTTCCGGGACCCTGTTCGCCGTCGGGTCCGGCCAGGGCACCATCGTGCTCACCCTCTTCGGCTTCATCACCGGCTCCACCCTCGCCGCCTGGCAGTTCAACCTCTGGAACGGGCTGCCCGCGCTCGACCCGTACGTGCTCTCCGACCACATCGGCTGGTTCGGCTCCTGGGCGGTGACGATCGCGGCGCTCGCCGGAATCTGGTTCATCTCGCGCGCCGTGCAGGCCCGCCGCACTCCCCCGCCGGTCGGCACCCCGCCATCGGCGCGCGGCACCCTCCGCCGTACGGTGCGGGGCTCCTGGCCGCTGGCGGCGGGCGCCGTGGTCCTCGCGGTGCTGGGCGCGGGCGTCCTGCTCGTCTCGGGCGGCGCCTGGGGTGTCACCAGCGCGTTCGCCCTGTGGGGGTCCAAGGTCGCGGGCGCGCTCGGCGGCTCACCGGAGACCTGGGCGTTCTGGCAGCAGCCGGGCAGCGCGGCCCAACTGTCGGGACCGGTCCTTGCCGACAAGAACAGCCTCACCGACATCGGCATCATGGTCGGCGCGGCCGTCGCCGCGGCCGCGGGCGGCGTGTGGCGACTGCACCGCGCCATCCCCGCCCGCACGGCGCTGGCCGCCGTCATCGGCGGCATCCTGATGGGCGTCGGCGCCCGCCTCGCCGGGGGCTGCAACATCGGCGCCTACCTGGCGGGGATCGCCTCCGGCTCCCTCCACGGCTGGATCTGGGGCGCCGTAGCCATCCTCGGCACCTGGGCAGGCCTCCGGCTGCGCCCACTGTTCGGCCTGCCCAACCCCAAGCCAACGGACAGCGTCTGCTGATCCGGCGGCCCGCCCCGTCGCCCCTCAGGCCCCGTCGGCTTCGTGCGGCAGTGGGAACCAGCGCAGGGCCTCGGCCTCGGGTGGCAGGTCGATGGCCCCGTCGCCGGGGCCGCTGCCGGGGCCGCTCGGGAGTGAGGCGAGGATGCGGCGGGTCTCCTGCCGGTGTTCCCGTAGCGCCTCCTCCCCCGCCGAGCGGCGCGTGGGGCGGCGTTCCGTGGCCGCGAGGGCGGTGCGCAGACCCCCGAGGTCCGAGTCCGGTTCCGGTGGGGCGGCGCGATGGCGCCAGACTCCGGTGCCGACGTCGAAGCGGTAGTCGGTGAGCAGTCGGTGCCCCGATTCGGCGACGATCTCGACCGCTTCGACGACATGGGCGCGGACCCTGTCGGACATGAAATACGGGAAGCTGACCCGGGTCCAGCCCGGCTTCAGCCCTTCGAGTCCGTCGTCGGCGACCACGTCACGGTAGGCGTGCGAACGCGTCGTGCCGATGCCAAGAAGGCGGTGTCCGTACGGTCCCGCGCACGAACACCCGCCCCGCGCCTGGATGCCGAACAGGTCGTTCAGAAGCGCCGTCACGAAGTTGTGGTGCAGATACCCGTCCCCGTGGCGGATCAGGAAGGAGACCACCGGGAGCCGGGGCGCGTCGGTGTTGCCCAGCACCTCGATCCCGGGATGCTGGAGCCAGCGCTCACGCACCGCAGCCCATGCCTGGTCCTCGCGGGCCCGGATCAGGTCGGTGCCGACGGATTCCTTCAGCGCGAAGACGAGGCCCGCCCTGATGGACTCGATGATCGCGGGGGTGCCGCCCTCTTCACGTGCCACGAGGTCGGGTACGTATCGGTGGCCGTCCGGTCCCACGTAGGTGACCGTGCCGCCGCCCGGGACGACAGGCACCGAGTTGCTCATCAGGTCGCGGTGGACGATGAGTACGCCGGGCGTCTGCGGACCGCCCACGAACTTGTGCGGGGACAGGAAGACGGCGTCCTTGTGGTCCACGCGTCCGGGCCGCGACTCGCCCACACGGATGGGCAGGTACGGGCCCGCGGTGGCGTAGTCCCAGAAGGACAGGGCGCCGTGGCGGTGCAGGAGGGTGGCCACGGCGTCCGTGTCCGTCAGGATGCCGGTGACGTTCGAGGCAGCGGACATGCTGGCGATGCGCAGCGGACGGTGCGCGTACTCCCTCAGTCGACTGCTCAGGTCCGCCAGGTCGACGCCCCCTCGGGGGTCCTCACGTATGACCACGACATCCGCCTGGGATTCGCGCCACGGCAGTTCGTTGGAGTGGTGCTCGTAGGGGCCGACGAAGACGACGGGCCGTTCGGCCTCCGGTCGCCGCGTGCCCGTGCCGGTGCCCCGCAGCCCGAGTATGCCGATCAATTTGTCCACGGCGCCCGTCGTGCCGGAGCCGCAGAAGATGACGTGGTGGCCGGCTCCCGCACCCACGGCGTCCGCGATGATCGCGCGGGCCTCTTCTCGGAGCCGACCCGTCAAGCGGCCGTTCTCCGAGCTCTGCGTATGGGTGTTCGCATAGCGAGGAAGCACGGCCTCGCGCAGATAGTCCTCGATGAAGGACAGGGAACGGCCCGACGCCGTCCAGTCCGCGTACGTGATCCTTCGTGGACCGAAAGGACCGGATGCGAGATCGCCCTCCCCGATGAGACCGGCGCGAATGCGTCGCAGGACATCGGAGGTATCGATGGCATCGGAGGTATTGGAAGCATCAGACGTACCGAAGGTATCGAAGGTATCGGCAATATCGGGGTTGAAGGTTCCTGGCGCGTATAAGTCCACATTGTTACGACGCTTGTTCTGCTCCGGCGGTTCACCGAGGCACCACACGGCCGCACCGCCCCAGCACGGTGGCGCCACCCGGCGAAATCCCGGTGCCTCGACGCCTGGCCGTCTGGCATAAAGGCCGGAGACGGTACCAATCCTGTGGGAGCTTACCGTGACGATCACATGGCGCAGACTCGGCGAGACCGACTTCACGCTGCTGAGGGGGTGGCTCCGTCAGCCTCATGTCGCACGCTGGTGGAACCACGAGACCGCGCCCGAGGCCATCGCCCGCGACTTCGGGCCGGCGGCCCGGGGCGAGGAGCCGTCGGAAGACTTCCTCGTCTCCGTCGACGGGAACCCGGTCGGCTTGGTGCAGCGGTGCTGGGTCGCCGACTATCCGCAGTACCTCGGCGATCTGACGTCCCAGGCCGAGGTACCCGAGCGGGCGATCACTCTCGACTACCTGATCGGCGACGTCCGGCTGACCGGACAGGGGCTCGGCACGCGCCTCATGCAGGCGTTCGTCCCGGCCACCTGGGTCGACCACCCGGACGCGACGAGCATCATCGTCCCCGTCCACTCCGCCAACCGCGCGTCCTGGCGGATGCTGGAGAAGGCCGGGTTCCGCCGCTACGCCACAGCTTCCCTGGAGCCGGACAATCCGGTCGACGACCGCGTGCACTTCGTCTACCGCGTGGACCGCCCCGCCCATTGAACTGCTTCAACTCCGCACCTGCGCGGGGCCGTTCGGAGAGAGTACACAGGCAGGAACGGTGCCGTTCACCGCGTGGGATGATCCACACCCCCTACGGCACTTGACGCCCGTAAGGGAAAGACGAACGGAGTCGCCTTGCGAAGAACCACCCGTGCGGGAGCCCTGTGTGGGCTGCTGCTCACGCTTCTCACGCTGTCCATAGCACCGTCGGCGCAGGCCGGTGACATCCTGACCGAGAAGTCGGCGGGACAGAGGTACGCGCTCCAGTCGAAGGCGGCCAGCGACAAGGCCGGGAAGCCGGTGTGCGCATCGGTGGCGACCGACGAAACGGGCAGTCAGGCGGCCAAGCTCCGCGCGCGGGTGGACTGTTCCGACCCGGCCGCGCTGCGACCGGCGGAGACGTTCACCCTCCACACCGACAAGTACGCACTCGCCGCCGCTCTGCGTTCCGAGGCGAACGGCCAGTACGTGTCCGCGGAGTTCCACGACGCGGATTCCCACTTCGGCATGCTCCGCGCCCGCCAGGACGAAGCCTTCGGGAACTGGGAGAAGTTCGAACTGGTCAGTCTGGCGGACGGCTGGTTCGCGCTGCGCTACAACTTCACCGAGAACGGCGTCTCCAAGGACTATTACGTCTCCGCCGAGGTCAACACCACGGGTGCCGACCAAGGGCTGCTGCGCGCACGGACGGCCACGGCGCCCGGCTCCTGGGAGCAGTTCAAGCTCGTGAGAATCCCCTTCCCCGCCTCGGACGAGCCGCCCGCCGCCACCCTCCCCGCACCGGCACGCAGCCTCCGCACGCTGACGTGGAACACCTGTAGCAACAACGGTGACTGCGGCATGTACAAACTCTCGGCGGACGAATTCACCGACGCCGTCACGCAGCGGGCCACCACCGCCAAGGCCGACGTGATCTTCCTCCAGGAGTTCTGCGAGAAGCTGGCCAAGCCGCTGGAGCACAAACTGGAGGCCAGGGACGGCGGGGCGGACACGTGGGACGTCCGGTTCGCTCCCATCCAGCTCAAGGTCGCTCCCGATCGCTTCGCGCAGAAGTCATGCGCCAAGAACCGCGAGGCCTACGGTGTCGCGATCGCCGTGCCCGCCGAGAACACCTGGTACAAGGCGGTCGAGCTGGATTCGCCGGACAAGAAGGAGCGCCGCACCGCGCTGTGCGCCGCCGTCCGCTCCTGGGCCGTCATGGCCTGCACGGCCCACTTCAGCACCGGCGGCCCCAACTACGACGACCCGTCGCGGCACACGCAGCAGGCCCAGGCCGCCAATCTGGCCCAGCAGGCCGCGCGGTACAGCGGATATCGGGCTCTCATCGGCGGTGACCTGAACGCCACCCCCACCGTCACACCCACCGAGAGCAGCGTGCCCGTCCTGCAGCCGCTGTACGACGCGTACAAGGAGTGCGACCAGCCCGCCAACCGCCCCACGGCGGGCAGCTCCAAGCTGGACTACCTCTTCGCCGCCTCCCCGGCGACCTGGTCCGGCTGCACCATCGGCACCGACACCGACAACCCCTCGGACCACCGTCCTGTATGGGGGACCGTGACGCTCCCGGCGCGGTAGGCGGACGCACATGACGACTCACACCCCGGCCGAGCGCGCCCTGGCCCGCTCGTACACCACCGGCGACGACGCGACCAGGTTCAACGTCACGGATCTGACGGTGGAGCACCGACCGGATCGCAGCATCACGCTGACCTACCGGCTCGTCGTCGAGCAGAGGGGCCCTGGCGGCCAGAGGGGTCCTGGGGACGGCGAGTGCTGGGTGTGCACGCTGCCCTGGAACGACAAGTCCTTCGTGGACGTGTTCACCTCGCCCTCGCCCGATCCCGAGCGTCTTCGCCGACTGGTCGAGCTGGTGCGCGGCCTTCTGGAGGAGTGGTGGGACACCAAGGGGTTCAACCGCCGGTTCGCGAAGATGGGGCGCCGATGTTCGTGAGTCGTCAGCCATGAGAGGGCAGGACCGGGCGGACGCCGTGGACCGCGAGCTGACGCGGCGTCCGCTGCCGGGCATCGGGGGCCGTGACGTGTCCCGAACCGCTCGGCGGCGGTAGGTTGTGGGCGCGTACGGGCGTCCAGCGTGACGCACGACACCAGGTGACTGTCCGCTTCGGGACCTTCAGCACGTCCGTTTCAGTGCCTCTGGCCCCCTGTTTCACGAAATTCTCACGCTAACTTTTCCCCCTCTTGATCTTGTTTTTACTGGGAGGGGAACTTGTGACGACACGTCGCAAGCGCAGATCCGGGCGTGTGTTGACCACGTGCCTCGCGCTGTCCGGACTGCTTGTCGTGGAGGCCGCCGTTGCGGGCCTCACCGCCGTCGAGGCGGGCGCCACCGTGCCGCGGGGCATCGTGGCCGAACCGGCGGCCGGAGACGACGCCACCGCCGCCATCCTCCGGGCCCGCCTGGAGGACAAGCGCGTCGAGGTCGTCGGGGAGCGCACCGAGACCAGGACGGTGTGGGCCAATCCCGACGGGACGCTCACCGAGGAGCAGGCCGCGGGGCCGGTGCGGTTCCGCGGCGACGACGGGGAGTGGACCCCCGTGGACATCGGCCTCGCCAAGCTGACGGACGGCCGCGTCGGGGCCAAGGCGCACCCGCTCGGGCTGACGTTGGCCGGGGCGACGCCCGAGCGCAAGGACGCGGCGGCCACCCGCCGCCTGCGCGCCGCCGAGGCCGTGCCCGCCGCGACGCCCCTGGTCTCGCTGACCACACAGAAGGGTCAGCGGGTCGAACTGGGCTGGCGCGGCGCGCTGCCCGTACCCCGCGTCGACGGCACCAAGGCCACCTACCGTGACGCCCTGCCGCACGCGGACCTCGTCGTGGACGCCACCAGGACCGGCTTCGAGCAGTCCGTGGTCCTGAACTCCCCGAAGGCCGTGGACGAGGCGGGCACCCTGCGCATGACGCTCACCGCCAAGGGGCTGACCGCCAAGGCGGAGTCCGGCGGCGGAGTGTCGTTCACCGACGCGGCCGGACGGGCCGCGGGGACGCTGCCCGCCCCGGTCATGTGGGACGCCAGGTACGACGAGCGCTCCGGCGAGCACACCCACCGCGCACCGGTCGCCATGACCGTCGCGCAGGACGGTGACCGGGTCGACCTGACGCTCACCCCGGACGCCGCGTTCCTCGCCGATGAGAAGACGAAGTTCCCGGTGACCGTCGACCCGTCGGTGAACCTGCTGACCACGTTCACCACGTTCGTGCAGGAGGGCTACAACACCGACCAGTCGGCCGCCAAGGAACTCAAGCTCGGCAACAACGGCGCGGGCCAGGTGGCCCGCTCCTTCCTCAAGTTCGACAACAAGCCGGTGAAGGGCCGCGAGATCAAGTCGGCCACGCTGAAGCTGTGGAACCACCACTCCTGGTCGTGCAAGGCGGCCGCCTGGGAGGTGTGGGACACCTCCGCCGCCTCCACCGCGAGCCGCTGGAGCGCGCAGCCCACCTGGCACCGCAAGTGGGCCACTTCGACCCAGACCAAGGGCGGCACCGGCTGCGCCGAGGGCTGGGTGAGCGCCGACATCAAGTCCCTGGCGCAGGCGTGGGCGGCCAATCCGCACGACGAGAACACGCTGGGCCTGCGTGCGCAGGACGAGAAGGACTCCTACGCCTGGAAGCGGTTCGCCTCCCGCAACGCGGCCGGCCATGTGCCCGTTCTCTCCGTCACGTACAACAATCCGCCGGGCACGCCGAGTGCGGTGACCCTGGCGCCTTCGGCGTACAACTCGTACAACAAGCGCACCTACGCCACCTCGCTCACGCCGACTCTCTCGGCCAAGGTCGCCGACCCCGACGGCGGTACGGTCAAGGCGCAGTTCGAGGTCAGCGCCGACCCGGCGTTCAACGACGCGGGCACCTACTCCTGGACCGGCACGAGTGCGGGTGTCGCATCGGGCGGCATCGCCAAGCTGACGATCCCGGCGGACAAGAAGCTGGGCTCCTTCGGCTACCGCGTGCGCTCGCGCGCCCACGACGGCTCCGCGTACGGCGCCTGGAGCGGCTATGTGCGCTTCCGCGTCAATGTCGGCAAGCCCGCCACCCCGGCGGTCCGCTGTGAGGGGTTCACCGCCGAGCAGTGGACGGACAGGCCGGCCGGTGAGATCGAGTGCACCTTCAGCACGGCTTCCACGGACGGCCGTGGCTTCCTGTGGGGTCTCGACGACGCGCAGACGCCGCAGGCCGTCAACGATCCCGCGGGCACCGGCGGCAAGCCGCAGACCGTGAAGGTCAAGGCCGCCAAGGGCTGGCACACCCTGCACGCCCGTACCGTCGACTCGGCGGGACTGCTCTCGGGCACGGCCGCGTTCCAGTTCGGCGTCGGCGCCAAGCCGTCCGTCCTGCCGGTCCCCGACGTCCCCGGAGCGCTTCAGGAAGGCGCGACGGACACGGCCACCCCGATGCTCTCCGGCGTGCTGACCTCCGCTTCCCAGGAGCGCGTGCACGGCGAGTTCGCGCTGTACGACGCGGCGGGCGAGGCGATGACCGACGTACCGCTGGTTCCCGCCGACGCGGACAGCGGCAGCCGGGTCGCCACGGTGATCCCCGAGGACACCCTCACGGCAGGCGCCACCTACCGCTGGGCGATGCGTGCCTGCGGTGACGAGGCCTGCTCGAAGTGGACGGAGAAGCGGTCCTTCACCGCCAAGGCCCCCAAGGACGCCCCCGAACCGGCGACCCGTACGGTCGAGATCTCCGGCAGCGCGCTCAGCGACGCCAGCGCTCCCGTGGGCGCCAAGGACTGCGACGGCGCCGCCTGCGCCGCCGTCAAGGACGAGCTGCTGCGGGTCGGCACGCCGGACTCCACGGCCTGGCGGGCCTGGTTCAAGGCGGACCTCTCGGCCGTCCCCTCCGGTGCCAGGATCACCGACGCGCGCCTTGAGCTGCACCGCGCCGACTGCCCGGCGGACGCCGATGCCGCAGATGCCGCGGACGCCGCCGACGGCTGCGAGGAACCGGCCGCGACCGCGCGCGACCTCGCCGAGCCCTGGTCCCCCGAACAGGACGGTCAGGCGCTGGCCGCGGCCGCCAGTGATGAGGCGTTCGAGGCCGACGACGAGCTTCCGGCAGCGATCGGCGACCTCAACATCGCCCCGCTCGTGGACGGCTGGCTGTCGCCCGACGACAACCACGGTCTCAGCCTCCAGCTCGGCGACGAGAAGAGCGCCGCACCCGGCGTCGTCTACCACTCCTCACGCGCCACCGACCCGGCCAAGCGCCCCAAGCTGGTGATCAGGTACATCGCCGCCTCGGCTCCCGGCGCGCCCACCAGTGTCCGTGCCGTGCCGGGCGACGGCGGCCTCCTGGTCACCTGGAACGCACCGGCCGACCCCGGCGCCGCGAACGACCCGGCCGAGGCGTCCGACACGGCCGACGACGCTCCCGGGGCGCTGAGGTACACCGTGGTCGTCCGCAAGGGCGACACCGAGGTCGCCCGCACCACCACCGAGGACACCCGGCTCGTCGTACCGGACCTCACCAACGGCGCCGAGCACACGGTGACCCTGACCGCCACCACCAAGTACGGCACTTCCCCCGCCGCCACCTCTCCCGCCACCAAGCCGGTGGCCGTGGCCGACGAGGCGAAGTACACCCAGGCCGTACGCGACTACGCCACCGCCCGTGCCGGAATCCTCAAGGGCACCTACACCACGGCCGAGAAGGCGGCCGCCGCGTCCCCGCACGGCGCGATGTTCCGCGACCTGCTCACGGAACAGGAGCCGGAACTCAACCGCAGGCGTGAGGGGTACGCGCGGCACGACCAGCACTACTCCTCGATCACCAGCAAGCTCGACGACCCGCTCACCGGCCCCGGACCCGACGGCTCCGTCGTCGTCCGCGGCCGGTTTACCGAGCAGAGCGTGCTGACCCACAAGGACGGCACCGAGGAGCAGGAGGAGGGCGAACTCGCGGGCCGCTTCGTCTTCACGCGCGGTGTCCTGCACATGGAGGCCGACGACGCGGGCGTCGAGGTGACGCTGCCCACGACCGCCGACGCCGCGAAGTCCGCGACGGTCGCGCCCCTGGCCGAGGACAGCATCGAGGAGGTCACCGAGGGCGAGCAGGAGGCCCCGCTGGTCGAACTGGACGCCGACGGCATGCTGCCCGGGGAGTCCGCGCCGACGGCCGGTTCGCCGATGCTGCGCGCCGCCGCCCCCAAGGGCAGCGGCACCGCGAGCTGGGCCAAGCGCCATGTCGGCATCAAGTGGGAGTACGGCCAGGACTGCACGAACTTCGTGTCCAAGGCTCTGCACCACGGCGGCAAGATGAAGCAGCGCAAGGGCGGCCGCAAGAACCTCTCGCGCTGGTTCCGCAACAACATCGGCTGGAAGCGCCTCGACAGCTACACCTGGGCCGGTGCCGCCAACCTCCGCCAGCACCTCAAGAACCACCGGGGCGGCCGCGAGATCTCCCGGTACGACGTCCGTCCGGGTGATGTGATCTTCGCGTACTACAAGAAGGACCGGCAGTGGAATCATGCTGGTGTCGTCACCGGCGGCAGCCGGGGCAAGATCTCCATCACCCAGCACGGCAGCAAGAACCACACCACGCTCAGCCAGTGGCTCAAGCCCAAGAAGATCACGGCCGTGAGCATCATCAGGCCCGGGAGGCGCAGTTGAGACACGGACGTCGACGCCGACACGGACGGGGCCGGGGCGCCCCGGCCGCCGTGGTCGCGGCAGCGGCTCTCCTGCTCGGGGCGTGCACGACCGACCACACACCCCCGCACGTCAAGGACGGCAGAGCCGACCTCGACCTCTCCGTGACCGGGCAGCCCTCCTCGGAGACCCTGGCCCTGGTCGAGAAGGCCCTCGTGCGCATCCAGCAGCACGACGAGGAGGGCCTGGCGAAACTGTCGTACGACGGCGAGGACGCCGAGAGGACCGCGGAGAAGTGGGTGGCGAAGTGGGGTGACGCGGCGCGGAAGCCGATGACCGCCGACTTCGCCGTGGACCCGAAGAAGTACGTCACCGTGAAGATCCGCTTCCGGGGTGTGCCGGGCGTGCTGCCCCTCACCCTCGAAGCGGACACCGACGACGACTGGGCCTACGGAATCGTCACCGGCGAGGAGCCCGGCAAGGAGCCCGGCAAGGGGTAACCGGCCCCGGAAGGCAGCCGGTCACCCGAGCAGAAGGCCCCGGAGTGTCCTCGTGGACGCCCGGGGCCTTCGACGTACCCGGCCATGGACCCGCACTTCCATGTCCACCCCCCCTTCCAGGTGTCCGCTGCGGCAGGTGAAGTAAACCGGTGCCGGGCAGCATCAGGGCCACACGGTCGGGATCACCGCTGAAGCGGGTGGGTATCACCAAGGACATGCCCGCACTCTATGGACTGCCGCCGCCGACGCGACTGGAATTTGCCTAGGCCGACACGTCGGGGTCATGGCTGATCAGGTCGCCCGGCTGGCACTGCAAAACCTCGCAGATCCGCGACAGGGTGGAGAAGCGGATGGCCTTGGCGCGCCCGTTCTTGAGGACGGACAGGTTGACCACGGTGATGCCGACCCGCGCGGACAGTTCGGTGAGGGTCATGCCGCGCTCGGCGAGGAGTTGGTCGAGGTGGATGCGGATCCCGTGGAGTTCCTCTTCGGCCATCAGATGGTTCCTTCGAGGTCCTCTCGCATGCGTACACCCTCTCGCATGATCTTACCCATGATGACCCCGGCGAGCCCAGCGAGAACGAGCACCTGCGGGCCGGTGACGGTCGGCCCCGATCCCACCATCGGCGCCATGCTGCCCACGAGCCAGGAGTGCGACCAGCCGCCGATGAGACCGGCCAGCGGCGTGCCCAGCGTGACGAACCAGCCGAGGGCGGACAGCCGCCGCGCCACCGCGTCGGTGAACGGTCCCCGCAGCACGACGGTCTCGAGCAGCCGCGAGAAGAGCAGCAGCGCCAGGGTGCCGAACAGCACCCAGGGCAGCCTGCTTCCGAGTTCGGCCGCGCGCTGACCCCCGGAGGGATGGTCCTGGCAGAGGCGGGTGGCACTGCTGGACGCCTCCACGCCGTCCCGGATCGGCAGCGGGTGCTCCAGCGTGGCGTTGGCCCAGAAGCCCGTCTCCGTGCAGACCGCCCCGTCATCCATCATGTGCGTCACCGCCGTGCCGACGAAGACGATTCCACTGAGCATCGCCAGCACGAAGCTCGCTGACGCCAGGGCCTTGGTCAGTCGCGTGTTCACCGCATGCCTCCCTATCGTTTTTCGATACGCCGAAAGAGTAGGGGAGCATATCGATATTCGACAAGTCGGCAGTCCGGAGCACGCAACCCGCAGCCCGCGTCCCGCAACGGAGTCGAGTCAGGTGACGGCCAGGGCGAGCGCGGCGGCGATGAGAGCGCAGGCCGCGCCGACCACAAGACACCACCCCACTCCGGCCGGCGAACGTTCCGCGGGCTTCGGGGCGTCGAGGGCGCAGGCACACATCCCGTGCCGCGTGAGAACGGGCGAGTCAAGCCAGTAGGCGGAGGCCAGCTCGGCGTGCGGAGGGTGACTGGGGGCTTCGTCCATGCCCGGGAAACGAGCGACGCGACAGCGCGCGGAGGGACGTCCGCGAGCCTTCACGCCATCTTCACGCAGCGGTTGCATCCGCGCTGGCCACAGGCCCGGGGCACGCTTCGGCCGAGCGAGGACGCGTCAACACGCATCTCCTCCCCGGCGCCGGAGGTCGAGCACGGCGAGCACCGTGCGCTCCGCCGCGAGCACCAGCGCGACGACCACGGCGGTGACCGCGCCCCACCCCGCGTCGGGCATCCACAGCAAGGCCGACTCGATGGAGCCGCCGAGGGCCGAGGGCAGCACCCACCACAGAAGTGCCGCGAGCGTCAGCGACCCGGCGGCCGACGCGAAGGTGTTCACCATGATGCGGCGCCGGGAGCGGGCGCGGGCCGCTGCCCGCCGTCCGGGCAGCAGGCGCAGGGCCGGGGCAGCCACGCACAACGCCAGCGCCCCGGCCAGTACCGCCGTCGCCCAGGGCAGGAGCAGCGCCAGCGGATCGGGGGAGGTGGACTCCGGGTCCTCTCCGGACAGGATGCGCGCCACTCCGAACGCCGCGTCGTGGAACTCCTGGGCCCGCAGCAGGTGGAAGGCGTTCTGCACGACGATCACGGCCCGGTCGCTGTCGGGGAGCATGACGACCATGGCGTCATAACCGGGCAGGGAGCCGGACTTCCAGACCATACGCTCGCCGGTGCCGTTGTCATTGCCGGTGCCGTCGCTGGTGCCATTGCTGGCGCCTTTGGCGGTGCCTTTGAGTGTTCCTACGGACCAGCCGAGGCCGAAGCGGTCGATGTCGCTGTCTACCTGGCCGCGCTGGGTCTCCGCGATCCCTTTCGCCGAGAGGACCCGCCGCCCGTCGAGCCGCCCGCCTCCGAGTTCGGCCAGGGCAAGACGGCTCAAGTCCCGTACGCTGCCGCCGACATGGGACGCCGGAGTGCCCGAGGTGTCGTACGGGGCGTTGAAGCGGGCCGCCTTGCCGAACAGCAGTCGGTGACCGGGTGCCACCCTCTCGCGCCGGAAGTCCCGCGCGGTGGCGACGGCGTGCTCCATGCCGAGCGGATCGAGGATCTCCTCGTGCAGGTAGGTGCCGAACGGCCGCCCGGACACCTCCTCGACCAACGCACCGAGCACCACGTACCCGGCGCTGGAGTAGGCGTAGGACTCACCCGGCCCGTTCGCGGGGGGTATCCGCGCGAGGTCTCGGACCGCATCGGCCAGGGCCCCCGGAGTGTTGTCGTAGCGGTCGGCGATCTCGGTGCTGGCGGAGGCAGGGATGCCGCTGGTGTTGGTCAGCAGGTGGCGGACCGTGATGCGGTCGGAAGCGTCCTCGTCGGCGAGCCGGAACCAGGGCAGATAGGTCCGCGCCGGAGCGTCGAGATCCACCCGGCCCGCCTCCGCCAGTCGCATCACGGCGAGGGCCGTGAACGGCTTCGCGACCGAACCCCACAGGAACGGTGTGTCCGGGGTGACGGCTCGGCCCCGCCCGTCGAGTCCGAGGCGCCCGAGGAGACCACCGCCCGGCCGCGGCCCGTCCCGGACGAGCAGGACCCGCCCGCGGGGCAGGAGCCGCCGCGCGCCACCGCCGCCCGCCGTGCCGTCGGCGCCGTCGATCTGACGCCCGGACCCGGCGCGGGGCGCCCGTTCGTGGTGTTCGCGCGGCCCGCCCTGTACGACGACACCACCACCCGGCTGCGCCGCGTCGGCGCCTGGGCGCGCCCCCGGGTGGCCGCCGCCGCGGCCTGCGCGGTCGTCGGGCTCGGCCTCATCGGCGGCGCGGTCACCGGCAGTTGGCTGACCGGCGAGTCCGCGGCGAGCGGCGGCACCGCGGGCGCGTACGCGGTCACGGGCGCGCTCTGGCACAGCGTCCCCGTCGACCGGCTCTTCCCGCGCACCCTCAAGGGCGGCGGCGCGGGCCCCGGCGGCGCCGACCGCTCCTGGACCCGCGTCGCCGTCGCCCCGGACAGCGGCTGCCGCGCCGCCTTCGACCCGCTGCTCGCCAAGGCCCTCGCCCCCGTCGGCTGCCTCCGCCTGCTGCGCGCCACCTACGCCGACGCCACCCGGAGCCATGTCACCACCGTGGGCCTGCTGTTCGCCAAGGCGGACGCCGACGGCATGCGGGCGCTGCGCAACCGCATGACGGAGGAGGGGCTCGACCGGCGCACCGACCTGATGCCGCGCACCTACGCCGCCGACGGCACCCTCGCCGAGGACTTCGGGGACGCCCAGCGCGCGGCCTGGACCCTGTCCGTGCTCCCGGACGCGCCCGTCGTCGCGTACGCGGTGTCCGGCTTCGCCGACGGCAGGGCCGTCACCGACCCCGAGCCCGCGGCGGAGGCGATGGACGGCAACGACTCGGCCCCCGCCCAGTCCGGCCTCGGCCACGAGGCGAAGGGCATCGCCGACCGCGTCGAGCGGACCCTGCGCAAGACCATCGCGGACGCGGAGAGGGACGCATGAGGAACGGCCGGAGCCGACGGCACCAGCGCCGGCACCACCGACGGGGCCTCGTCGGCGCGCTCGTCGCCGCGCTGGTGCTCGCCCCGGCGGCGACCGCCCGCGCCGACGACGGCATCCGCGTCCAGCAGTGGGCCCTCGACGCCCTGCACACCGGCCAGGTCTGGCAGACCACCAAGGGGCGCGGCATCACCGTCGCCGTCCTGGACACCGGCATAGACGACCAGCACCCGGACCTCGCGGGCAACGTCCTCGCGGGCAAGGACATGGTGGGCTTCGGCGCCTCCCGCGGCGACCGCTCCTGGGCCCGGCACGGCACCGCCATGGCCGGGATCATCGCGGGCCACGGTCACGGCGAGGGCCGGGGCGACGGCGTGCTCGGCATCGCGCCCGAGGCGAAGATCCTGCCCGTCCGGGTGATCCTGGAGGACGGCGACCCGGCCCGCAGGAAGGCCCGCAACACCCGGGGCAACGCCCTCGCCGACGGCATCCGCTGGGCCGCCGACCACGGCGCGGACGTCATCAACCTCTCCCTCGGCGACGACTCCAGGTCCGCGCACCCCGAGCCGTCCGAGGACGCCGCCGTGCAGTACGCCCTCAAGAAGGGCGTCGCCGTCGTCGCCTCCGCGGGCAACGGGGGCGAGCGCGGCGACCACATCTCCTACCCGGCCGCCTACCCCGGGGTGATCGCCGCGACGGCCGTCGACGAGAACGGCGCCCGCGCCTCCTTCTCCACCCGCCGCTGGTACGCCACCGTCGCCGCGCCCGGCGACGACATCGTGATCGCCGACCCCGACCGCAAGTACTACGAGGGCTGGGGCACCAGCGCCGCCTCCGCCTTCGTCTCCGGGACGGTCGCCCTGATCCGCGCCCGGTACCCGGACCTCGCGCCCGCGCAGATCAAGCAGCTTCTGGAGGACACCGCCCGCGACGCCCCGTCCGGCGGCCGTGACGACGCGCGCGGCTACGGCTTCATCGACCCCGCGGCGGCCCTCACCCGCGCCGGAGGGCTCAAGCCGGACAAGCTGCGCGCCACGGCGTACGGGGAGAAGTACTTCGGTCCCGGCCCCGGCACGGCCGGGAGCGAGGACGGCGCCGCGGGCTGGGTCGGCCCCCTCGCGGGCGGCCTGGGCATCGCCCTCCTCGCGGCCTCCGTCCACCTGTGGCGCGGCAGGTCCGCGCCCCGCTCCCGGGGCCGCGCCGGACTGCCGCTGTAGCCCCCGACCTGCCGCCGTGGCCCCCGGCCCGGCTCTGTAGGGTCGGACCGTGGCGAACAAGAACATTCCCGACCCCGGTTTCTCCGACGACGACGGGTCGGCCGACCCCGCGCTCGCCGCGGCGCTCGCCGGGTGGGCCGAGGACCGCACCGCCCACGGGCCCGTGCTCGCGGCCCTCGCCGGAGCCCGGCTGCTGGTGCCCGTCGTCGCCGTGCTCGGCGAGGTGGAGGAGGACGAGAACGGGCTGCGCCGCGAGAAGACGAGCGACATGGCCGTGCCCACGCTGAAGGCCGGAGACCGCAAGGCCCTGCCCGCGTTCACCTCCACCGAGGCCCTCGCCCTGTGGGACCCGGCCGCCCGCCCCGTCGCCGTACCCCTGCACCAGGCGCTCCAGGCCGCCGCCCACGAACAGGCCGACACGATCGTCCTCGACCTCGCGGGCCCCGTCCCCTACGAACTCGGCAGGACCGCGCTGCTCGCCCTCGCCGAGGGCCGCGCCGACGCGGACCCGCTGGCCGACCCCGCCGTGCGCGAGGCCGTGCGCGCCGCCGTCGCCGCCGAGCCCGCCGTCCTCCGTGCCCATCTCGGCCCCGGCCCCTCCGACGGCACCCTCGCCCTCGTCCTCGGCACCGACGCCGACCCGGCGGCCGCCGCGGGGCGCGTGGCGCGGCTCATCGCCGCCGACGAAACACTGAGGGCCCGCCTGGTGCGCGGCCTCGACCTGGCACTCCTGCCGGCCGGGGCGACGCCACCGGGCGAGCCCCTCTACGTACGTACGGGCTGACCGCGCGCGCGGTGCGGGCTCAGCCGAAGACCGGGCCCGTGTACTTCTCGCCGGGGCCCTGACCGGGCTCGTCCGGCACGAGCGAGGCCTCGCGGAAGGCGAGCTGGAGGGACTTCAGGCCGTCCCGCAGCGGCGCCGCGTGGAAGGAGCTGATCTCCGTGGCGCTCGCGTCCATCAGGCCCGCGAGGGAGTGGATCAGCTTGCGGGCCTCGTCGAGGTCCTTGTGGCCCTCGCCGCCCTCGGCGAGGCCGAGGTTCACGGCGGCGGCGCTCATCAGGTGGACCGCCACCGTGGTGATCACCTCGACCGCGGGGACGTCCGCGATGTCACGGGTCATGGTGTCGAAACTGGGGGAGTCACCGGCGGGGGACTCGGSGGGTGCGCCCGCCCACAGGCGCCGCAGTTCGGGGATGGTGCGCAGAGTGCGGTCCCGGCGGTCGGCGTAGTGGCCGGGGGCCAGGGTGAGGTCGGCGGAGTGCCAGCCGGTGGCGACGGAGAGGCCGACCCTG
>NZ_JASKYR010000849.1:0-3382 GCF_041028215.1 Streptomyces flavofungini | reverse complement strand
GTCCGAAGAGGTCCGGCGGGGAGTGCGGGGCTCAGCCCCCGGCGGTCGTGGCCGTCGTCGCCGTCGGCCTGCGCACCAGGAACGCCGCCCCCGCCCCCGCCGCGACGAGCGCCAGGGCCGAGACGCCGGTGGCCAGCCAGGTCGCGCCGAGCCACTGGCCGCCGAAGTAGCCGAGGGCCACGCTGTAGCCCGCCCAGGCCACGCCCGCGAGCGCCGACCAGGGGAGGAACTCGCGGAGTCTGCGGTGGGCCGCGCCCGCGCCGAGGGAGACGATCGAACGGCCCGCGGGGGCGAAGCGGGCGATGACGAACAGGATGCCGCCGCCCCTGGCCAGCGCCGCGCCGAGCTTCGCCTGCGCAGAGGTCAGCCGCCGCGAGCGGGCGATGGCGCGCTCCAGTCGGGCGCCGCCGCGCCAGGCGAGGCGGAACGCCGCCATGTCACCGAGCACTGACGCGGTGGCCGCGCTGAGCGTGAGGAGCAGGATGTCGGGGACGTTGTGCGGTACCCGCCCCGTGCCCGCCGCTGCCGCCGCCGTCGCCGACATGATGACGAGCACGCCGCTCGGCAGCACGGGGACGAAGACGTCGAAGAGGACGGAGAAGGCCACGACCGCGTAGATCCATGGACTTCCGGTCAGCGCCCCCACGCTTTCAAGCACGACAACTCCCCGTTACTCCCCGGACGGCAGCGCGTTGCCGCTGTGTTCCGGGGGACGGCAGGAGCGGCCTGATGACAGCTCTACAGCGTACGCCGCACGCACCGCCGATGATCCACTGGGGGCTCGGATGTTCGCCATGTCACGTTCATCAGGCGCCGCCCTTCACCCGTACGCAGCCGCAAGGCCGGGCGAAGACGGCGGCGCCCCCTCCCTCCGGGCGTACGGGCCACGGAGGACCGGGACGTACGGGCCGCGGAGGAAGGGGGCGCCGGAGGGCGTCGGCCGTCAGGCGGCGACCGGCGTGCGCTCCGCGGCCTTGTCGTCCTCGCTGGCGCCGCGCGCCGCGAAGAGCCGGTCGAGGCCGAACGCGCCGGACCCGGTGAAGACGAAGAGCAGCATCGCCCAGCAGAAGATCGCCGAGGCCTCGCCGCCGTTCTCCATGGGCCACAGCGCCTCGGGCTGGTGCACCTTGAAGTAGGCGTAGGCCATCGAGCCGGACGCGATGAACGCGGCGGCGCGGGTGCCGAGGCCGAGGAGAACCAGACCGCCGCCGACGAGCTGGATGACGGCCGCGTACCAGCCGGGCCACGTACCCGCGTCGATCGTGCCGCCGCTGCCGGCCGCGCCGCCGAGCACGCCGAAGAGCGAGGCGGCGCCGTGGCAGGCGAAGAGCAGGCCGATGACTATGCGGAACAGGCCTATGGCGTAGGGCTGGGCGCTGTTGAGACGTCCAGTCATGGTGGGGAACTCCTTCGGTCGAGGGGGACGGAACCGAGCGGAGGCCCAAGATTAGGCGAACCTAATTAGTGCTTGCAAGTTCAACATTCGGTCATGCGGGGCCCCCGCCCGCTCCGTCTCCGCGGAGCGGAGTGACCCTCCGGAACCCGAGGTCAGCGTGCGCAGAGCGGCCCGCGCCACCGCGTCCGCGTCCGACAGGGTGACCGAGTCGACGCCGGGTCTGGCCCCCGCGGCGGTCACCCAGTGCACTCCCTCTGTCGGCACCCCGAACGCGAACCGTCGCTTATGGAAACAACCTTGATGATCTATCAGGTGGTAGGGGCGCGGCGTCACGTCCACTCCGCGCGTCTCGTGGCCGTCGACCCGGTGCGGACGGCAGCCGCCCGTCACCATGAGTCGCGCGAGCAGTTCGTCCCCCGTGCGGCGCACATCCGGCTCCGGCAGCCGGGCCTCGACGAGCGTGCGCACGCGGATCTCCGATCCGGGCACATCGGGGGAGTACGCGACGAACGCCCCGCCGTCCGGCCGTACGGTCATGCCCGGGCCGAGGACGTCGAGCACGCCCGCCTCGATCAGCGCGGCCATCTCCTCGATGCGGCGGCGCGGCGGACCGATCGAGAGGAAGGCGTTGAGCGGGGTGTACCACCGGTCGAGGTGCGCACGCCGCGAGGCGCCGGTGACGCCCGCGTGGTCGACCACCCTGCGCAGCTCATTGCGCAGGTCACGCAGGACGTCGAGCGCCGCCTTGAGCGGTCCGGCGACATTGCCGAGGGCCGCTTGCGCGGCGTCGGCGCGGAGGTACCCGAGGAGCCAGGCGCGGTGCTCCCCGGGCCCGGCGAAGCCCCCGTCGGGATGCGGGTGGGCCAGCCGGTCCCAGCACCAACGCTCGGCATCCGTGATCCCCCACTCGTCGAGAACGAGCGTTTCCTCGGCGCTCCGGTGCTCGGTGGCCAGAAATCGCCCCTGGAAGTCCGCGGCTCCCTCCCCCGGGAACGCCGCCCGGCCGCCTCGTGCGGCCAGCAATGCCCCGTAATAGACCGTCTCCACCTCCTTCGCGACCAGTGGCCATATCTCGCCGAGGAAGTCCGGCGCGTCACCGCTGTCCGCGCGCTTGCGGAAGCGGGCTATGACGTCGTCGGTGAGTACGGCGGGGACGTGCCGTCCGTAGGGCCCCTTGGCGTTGTCGCCGCGCGCCTGGTGGGGGACGCCGCGCCGGGAGCCCGCGTGGAGCCGGGGCTCGTGGCCCGAGGGCTCGTAGCGCAGGGTGCCGTCCGGCGTCCGCGTGTACCGCCCGCCGCGCCCCGTGCTCAGCAGCGCCATGTGGTCGAAGAAGTTGAGGCCGAGGCCGCGCAGCAGGACGGGTTCGCCGGGGGCGATCGCGGAGAGGTCCACGTCGGCCGGGTTGGCGGGCGCGAAGTGACGCAGGCCGTGCCGCGCGGCGTGCTCGGCGAGGAGCTCCTGCTCGCGGTCGGGGCGGACGGGCAGGTGCCCCTGCGCGAGGACGACGGCCGCGAGCCCGGTCAGCTCGACGCCGTCGTCCAGTACGAGGGTCTGGAGCCCGTCGGACGTCTCGTCGAGCCGCAGCGCCCGCGCCGCGTGGACCCGCACCCGGACCTGTGCGGGGGCCTCGCGCACGGTCCGGGCGAAGACCCACTCCAGATAGCGGCCGTAGCAGGCGCGGGTCGGATAGTCGTCGGGTCCGAGCCCCGGCTCAGGCCCGGCGGCCGCCCACTCGTACAGGCTCGGCCCCGGCAGGACCGGGCCCGAGCAGTCGACGCTCGGGTCGGTGAAGAGGGTGACCTGGGAGGCGACGGTGTTCATGAGCAGCTCGGCGGGCTGCGACGTCCGCCAGACCTGCCCCGGGCCCGGCGGCGCCGGATCGATGACATGGACCGTAAGCCGCGTCCCGGGGTCGAGGAGTTCGGCCGCCGACGCGCAGATCCTTTCGAGCACGCTGGTGCCGCGCGGGCCCGCGCCGACCAGTGC
>NZ_JASKYR010000848.1:0-2745 GCF_041028215.1 Streptomyces flavofungini | reverse complement strand
CTCGTGGACGGGGGCCCGCTCGACGATGCGGCCCGCGTACATCACGGCGATGGTGTCGGCGACGTCGGCGACGACGCCGAGGTCGTGGGTGATGAGGATCAGGCCCATGTTCATCTCGCGCTGGAGCTCGGCGAGGAGGTCCATGACCTGCGCCTGGACGGTGACGTCGAGGGCGGTGGTCGGCTCGTCGGCGATGATCAGCGCGGGTTCGAGGGCCATCGCCATGGCGATCATGATGCGCTGGCGCATGCCGCCGCTGAACTGGTGCGGGTACTGCCCGACCCGCTCCCTGGCCGCCGGGATGCGCACCCGGTCCATCAGCTCGACGGCCTTGGCCTTGGCGTCCTTGCGCGACATGCCCCGGTGCACGACGAACATCTCGGCGAGCTGGGCCCCCACGCTGAGCACCGGGTTCAGCGAGGACAGCGCGTCCTGGAAGATCATCGCCATGCCCGCGCCGCGCACCTTGCGGCGCTCCTCCTCCTTGAGCTTCAGGAGGTCCTTGCCCCGGAAGAGGATCTCGCCCGAGGTGATCTTTCCCGGCGGGGTGTCGAGGATGCCCATGATGGCCTGGGCGGTCACGGACTTGCCCGAGCCGGACTCGCCGAGCACGGCCAGGGTCTCGCCCGCCGCCACACTGTAGTCGACGCCGTTGACGGCGCGCGCGACCCCGTCCCTGGTCCGGAACTCCACGTGCAGGTCGCGTACGTCGAGCAGCTTGGCCGACGCGGACGCCCCGGCCGCTGACGCCTCGGATGCCACGGTTGCCATGGGCGCCTACCTCAGCTTCGGGTCGAGGGCGTCGCGCACCGCGTCGCCGAGCATGATGAACGCCAGCACCGTGATCGCCAGCGCGCCGGCCGGCCAGAGCAGCATGTGCGGGGCGTTGCGGATGTACTGGGAGGCGGCCGAGATGTCGATGCCCCAGCTCACCGTCGGCGGCTTCAGACCGACGCCGAGGTAGGAGAGCGTGGCCTCCAGGGCGATGTAGGTGCCGAGCGCGATGGTGGCCACGACGATGACGGGGGCCACGGCGTTCGGTGTGATGTGCCGGAGCAGCATCCGGGAGTTGGAGGCGCCGAGCGCCCGCGCCGCCTGGACGTAGTCGTTCTGTTTGGCGGTGATCACGGAGCCGCGCGCGATGCGGGAGATCTGCGGCCAGCCGAGCAGCACCATGAAGCCGACCACGGGCCAGACCGTGGAGCTGGTGACCACGGAGAGCAGCACGAGGCCGCCGAGCACCACGGGGATGGCGAAGAAGATGTCGGTGATGCGGGAGAGGACGGCGTCCCAGCCGCCGCCGAAGAACCCGGCGAGCCCGCCGAGGACGCTGCCGAGGACCGCGACGCCGAGCGTGGCGCACACGCCCACGGTGACCGAGACCCGCGTCCCGTAGACGACGCGCGTGTAGACGTCGCAGCCCTGCTCGTTGAAGCCGAAGGGGTGCCCGGGTGCCGACCCTTTCTGGGCGTTGCCGAGGTCGCAGTCGAGCGGATTGCGCGAGGCGATCAGCGAGGGCCACAGGGAGATCACGACGAGGAAGACGATGATCAGCCCGGAGATGATGAAGACCGGGTTGCGCCGCAGGTCGCGCCAGGCGTCGGACCACAGGCTGCGCGCCGGCGCCGAGGGACCGGTGCCGTCCGGCCCGGCAGATCCCCTCTCCAGGGACGTGCCCTCGCTCGCTGCGAGGTCCATCGCGCCGCCCATGCCGGTGGCGGCGATGGCCCTCTCTGGTTCCTGGGGTTCAGGCATAGCGGATCCTCGGATCGAGAACGGCGTACAACAGGTCGACGATGAGATTGGCCACCAGAAAGACCAGGACGAGTACGGTCACGAAGCCGACGACGGTCTGGGTGCTCTGGCGCAGGATGCCCTGGTAGAGCTGGAAGCCGACGCCGTGGATGTTGAAGATCCGCTCCGTGACGATCGCGCCGCCCATCAGCGCGCCCACGTCGGTGCCGATGAAGGTGACGACGGGGATCAGGGAGTTGCGCAGCAGGTGCCGGGTGACGACGCGGCGCCGGGGCAGGCCCTTGGCGACGGCGGTGCGGACGTAGTCGGCACGCCGGTTCTCCGCGATGGAGGTGCGGGTCAGCCGGGTCACGTACGCGAGCGAGACGGAGGCGAGCACCAGGCCGGGGACGATCAGCTCGTTGTAGGGCGCCTCGCTCGACACGGAGGGTTTGATGACGCCCCACTGGACGCCGAGGAGCAGTTGCAGGACGAGGCCGGTGACGAAGGTGGGGATGGAGATCACGACGAGCGTGAGCAGCAGCACCACGGTGTCGATGGGGCGCCCGCGCCGCAGCCCGGTGAGGACGCCGAGCGAGATGCCGATGACGATCTCGAAGACGATGGCCACGATGGTCAGGCGGATGGTGACCGGGAAGGCGGCCGACATCAGCTCGGTGACCTTCTGGCCGTTGAAGGCGGTGCCGAAGTCCCCGGTGAAGACGTTGCCCATGTAGGTCAGGTACTGCTGCCACACCGGCTTATCGAGGCCGAACTCCTGCTTGAGCCGCGCGGCGGTCGCCGGGTCGCACTTGCGGTCCCCGCACAGCCCCGCCACGGGGTCGCCCATCACGTTGACCATCAGGAAGATCAGGAGCGTGGCGCCGATGAAGACAGGGATCATCTGCAGCAGACGCCGGATCACATAACGTCCCATGAGGGGCTCCGGGGATAGTGGGGGCTCCGGAAACGGGTGGGGAGCGGCCCGCCGGGTGCCTCGTGGGCCCGGCC
>NZ_JASKYR010000847.1:0-2876 GCF_041028215.1 Streptomyces flavofungini | reverse complement strand
CCTGGGGAGMGCCGGGCCCCGGCTCCGGGGCGCCCGGCGTCTCCGGCCGGGGGCGGCTCCACCATTTCGCCTTCGTGGGCTTGCCCTCGTCCATGCTCTCCCCACCACTGGCCCGCGGCGCACGCCGACACGAATCTCAACTCCGCGCCCGCCAAGTCCCCCCGGCGGGCACGGCCCACCGAGATTCAACCAGGTTCTCCCGCATGAGCGCAGGGCACCGCCGCGTCAGCGGAGCGTGGGCGCCCTTCCTGACGGGTCCGCACCCGGGACCGCCGCGGTCGTGTCCGGCGCATGGACGCCGCCCGCCTGCACGGACTCGGCCTGCGGCGACGCCGCGACGCCGGGCGGCGTGGGCGGGGTCGCTCCGCTGGGGCCCGGCTCCGGCGGGCGTATCAACGGGGAGAGCGTGGCGGCGCCCGCGAGGAGCGGTGCCGTCACCGCATACGCCGTCGCGCGTGAGCGCAGGGGCTGCGCGGGCGCCCCGGGCAGCAGCGGACCCGTCACCTCGACGGGCGCGGCGGGCGCCGCGAGGACACCGGGGCTCCTGCCCTGTGCCGACAGCGGATTACCGGCCCCTCGGCGCCGCACGGAGTCGGGGGTCACGGAGGCACCCGCGCCCTGCGAACGCTGCGGGGTCACATTGCTGTTCGCCTTGGAGCCGCCGGCCCTGGGGTCAGCGGTGTCGGCCGGGGCACCCGCCGTGACGCCGCCGAGCGCGATCGCGGCCATCGACACCGCACCCGCCGCGGCGAACGCGAAGCGGCGTCCGCGCCAGAGCGAGCGGTCGCCCTCGTGCCGGGTGACGTCATGGATGCGGAAGCCCCGCCCCTCACCGGGCAGCACCGTCGCATGGGCGCCCGAGGGCACATACCCCGCGAAGGATTCGGTGCTCGCCCCGAAGAGACCGCTCCTCGGCAGTCCGGCGGAGCTGGAACCGGTGGCGAAACCCTCTCCGTCACCCGGAGGTCTGGTCCCGTCGGGCGGCTCGCTGCCGCCCGCGGGCAGGCCCTGGAGACGGGCCAGGAAGCTCTCGCTCGGCGGCGGCGGCGCCGCCTGCGCGAAGACGCTCTTCAGGCGACGCTGCGCGTCCGCCTCGGTCTTGCACATCGGACAGGTCGCCAGATGCGCGAGGACGCGCTCGCGCGCGTCATGACCCAACTCACCGTCCACGAGGGCGGCGAGCCGGTCTCCCAGATGCTGCTCCGCGTCGGCCGGCGGCCGCTCCGCGGGATTTGCCCGTGATCCACTCACGCGGTCGCGCCCCCTCCTCCCAGCGCCACGGCTCCGGGGGCCCCCACTGCCTGGAGGGCAGGGGTGTCCGCACCGAGGGCACGGCGCTCCGCGCGGGCCTCGGGAGAGCGGTGCTGGAGGGCCTTGCGCAGCTGGGAACGGCCCCGGTGAATACGGCTGCGGACCGTGCCGAGCTTGACGCCGAGGGTCGCGGCGATCTCTTCGTACGACAATCCCTCGATGTCGCAGAGGACCACGGCGGCGCGGAACTCGGGCGCGAGGGTGTCGAGCGCCTGCTGGACGTCGGCGTCGAAGTGCGTGTCGTTGAACACCTGCTGCGGCGACGGCTCGCGGCTGGGGAGGCGCTCCGCCGCGTCGTCCCCGAGGGCGTCGAAGCGGATGCGCTGCTTGCGGCGCACCATGTCCAGGAAGAGGTTCGTGGTGATGCGGTGCAGCCAGCCCTCGAACGTGCCGGGGGTGTAGGTCGACAGGGACCGGAAGACACGGACGAAGACCTCCTGGGTGAGGTCCTCGGCGTCGTGCTGATTGCCGGTCAGGCGATACGCCAGGCGGTATACGCGGCCGCTGTGCGTGCTGACGATCTCCTCCCAGGTGGGCGGAGTCCACGCCTGCGATTCCGCGTCAGCGGCAAAGGTCGCGGTCTGAGCGGAGTCGTTGGCACGGATGCGGTCAGCGGTGTCGGTCACGGATTTCGGCTCACCCGCCAATCCGAGAAAGCGCCGAAGCACTCCTCCCCGATCCGCGGACGCAGCCGCACCTCCCCTGTCGGCTCTGGTGGTGTCCAGTGGAGCCCCTACCATAACCACCTCGCCCGTTAGCTCCGGATAAGCGTTTTTACGTGAATTTGGTACGGGCTTCGCTGCGGTTGTCCTGCCGCTTCGAGGCGCCCGCTTCAAGTCTTGATCCATCCGTGACCCCCGCTGTCCTCACACCCCCTATAAACGCCCGGCCTCATCTGCGGGTTCCCGGCACCAACGGATACAGTCACGGCCAGGCAACCACGGGGACAGGAGAGGGCCATTACCGGCAACCGGCAGACGAGCTGGGCGTTCGCCGACGCCTTTGTCGCCGAGGACGAGGCGCTGCGCTGGGCCCGGGACCGGGCCCGGGAGGCAGGGCTGCCCTCGGTGTCGCCCGGCACCGGCGCCGCGCTGCGGATGCTCGCCGCCACGGTTGACGCGAAAGCGGTGGCCGAAATCGGTACCGGTACCGGGGTGTCGGGCATCCATCTGCTGCACGGCATGCGGCCGGACGGGGTCCTCACCACGGTCGATCCCGAGCCGGAGCGTCAGGCGTTCGCCCGCCAGGCCTTCCGGGAGGCCGGCTTCGCGGGCAATCGGGCGCGGTTCATTCCGGGGCGGGCGCTGGATGTTCTGCCGCGGCTCGCCGACGGCGGCTACGACCTGGTGTTCTGCGACGGGGACCGCATGGAGTCCCTCGATTACCTCGCTGAATCGTTGCGCCTGCTGCGGCCGGGTGGGCTCGTCTGCTTCGAGGGGGCCTTCGCGGACGGGCGGACCGTGGATTCCGGGCCGCAGCCGGTCGAGGTTCTCTGCCTGCGGGATCTTCTGCGGACGGTGCGGGAGAGTGCGGAGCTTGTGCCGTCGTTGTTGCCGGTGGGGGAT
>NZ_JASKYR010000846.1:0-2875 GCF_041028215.1 Streptomyces flavofungini | reverse complement strand
AGTGAGCGCCGAAAGGGGGACGGTGGAGGAGACGGCGCGGCCGACGACCAGCGGACCGACGCCGCTGTCGGAAGGTGCCTGGTGCAGGAAGACCAGCTGCGGGACGATGGCCGCCCTGGAGCCGAAGGCCAGCAGCAGGGTGCTGCGCGAGGGCCGCGCCGATGCCGCGGGCCAGCCTGCCTTCCATCGGCGCGGAGATGGAGATGCCTAGGGTGTCGGCGAGGCGGACCGGCGTGGCGAAGGTGGGGTTGCCCTGGGCCTTCTCCAGTTCGACCAGGGCGCCCTTGCTGACCTTGGCGCGGCGGCTGAGTTCGTCCAGGGACAGCCCTGCGTGGGTACGGGCTGCGCGAACGTTGTGCGCGAGTGTCCGCCCGTCGTAGCCGCCTGCGCCCCAGCCGAACGCCGTCATGCCCCTGCGGAAGGGCGAGCGAGGCAGCGAGGCCCGGCTCGTGCTGACCACTGGCGGCCCCGGCCGCCACCGAGGCATGGCGCTGGACCCTGGAAGAAGGCGAGGAGCACCCAAGCCCACCCCACCTCACCGGCGTGACCGAGGCCGTCAGCGTCACCACCGGCGAGATGGTCCTCATCGTCGACGCCCCCGGATACCCCGTCATGGCCGGACAGGGCGCCACCTTCGACGCCGACACCACCCACACATACCGCGGCACAGGCACCCAGACCTGCCGCCTGATCAAGACCGTCCACCTGCCCCCGGGCGCCGCACAACACCGCAAGGCTCCAAGCCGACCGGACCACCCGCCTGTCGCCGATCGATCGGATCACGACAGTGGCGCGGCGGGCCGCGGCTGGCTCAGGTCGAGCGCAGGCAGAAGGGGTGTCCGGCAGGGCTGGCGTAGACCCGGCTTCCGGTGCGGGCTGCCGGGGGGATGTCGTCGGAGGGCCGGAGCCGTGTGGCGCCGCTTTCGAGGGCCGTGCGGTCGGCGGTCGAAAGGTCCTCGACACCGAAGTCGAGATGTATCTGCTGGGACGTGCCGTCCGGCCAGTGAGGGGCGACGTGGCCGGGGGCCGACTGGACGACGATCACCGGGAGGCCGGGAGCCTGGATGAAGTGGTGGGTCGGCGTGCGGGTGATCGAGCCGGTGAGCAGCCGGTGCCAGAAGGCGCTTTCCGTCTCGAGGTCGGCGGCGTCGATGATCACGGATACGAGTGTGAGGGGCATGGGGCTGTCCTGTTCGGTGGTGCCGGTCATTGCTCAGAGGGTCGGGATGATGCCGCCGTCGACGCGGAACTGCGCTCCGGTCAGCCATTTCGCTCGGCTGGAGGCGAGGAAAGTGATCATCTCGGCGACGTCCTCGGGGTTCCCGGGGCGGCCCATGGGGACCTTCAGATGGTCGACGATCTGCTGCGTGACTTCTTCGGTGGTGACGCCCTGTTTCTCCGCGATGAGCTGCAGATGGGCGGTGGCGCCCTCGGTGACGACGAAGCCGGGAAGGACACAGACCACGCGCACCCCGTGCTCGCCGACCTCGGTGGCCAGTTCGCGGCTGTAGGTGTTGAGCGCGGCTTTGGCGGCGGCGTAGGACGCCTCGGTGCGCTGGGGCAGTCGGCTGGCGATGGAGGAGACGTGCACGACGACGCCGGAGCCCCGCTGGACCATCCCCGGCACCAGAATCCGGTCCAGGCGCACGGCGCTGAGGAGGTTCGCTTCCAGATCCGCCTGCCAGGATGCGTCCGGCCGGCTCAGGGTCGGCGCCGGGGCGCTCGCCGCGCCCGCGTTGTTCACGAGCACGTCCACGCCGCCCACCTGCTCGATGACCCGGCGGCCGAGGTCAGCCACGCCCTGTTGCGTCGAGAGGTCCGCCGCGAAGAATGTGGCGCCGCTGTCCTCCTCGGGCCGGCCGCGGGAGGCGGTGAGTACCGTCGCGCCCGCGGCGACGAAGCGGCGTACGGTCGCCGCTCCCAGGCCCCGGCTACCGCCGGTGACCAGGACCCGCAGGCCGTCGAGACTGCTGTCCGTGATGGGCATGGGAATCTCCCGTCCGTAAGATGAACCTGACTCCGGAAACGGTACACGTAAACGGAGTCGGACTCACCTTATGGAGGTTCTCTTGCCCACATCACGCCCGCTGCGTGCCGACGCGCGGCGCAACCGCGAGGCACTGCTGTCCGCGGCCCGCCGGGCATTTCTCGGCGGCGACACCGACGTCCACGTGGAAGACATCGCCCGCAGTGCCGGTGTCGCCGTCGGAACGCTCTACCGCCACTTCGACACCCGCGAAGCACTGATCGAGGAGGTCTACCGCAAGGAAGTCGACGACTTGTGCTCCACGCCCGGCGACCTCCTGGACCAGCACACGCCCCAAGAGGCGCTGCGGCACTTCCTGTTGCTGCTCGTGGATCACGCGGCGGTGGGCAAGGGCATGTCCGCCGTCCTGGAGAGCATCATGGCGACCGACTCACCAGTCTTCGACGACGCACGCACCCGCATGGCCAACGCCCTCTCCCGGCTCCTCGACGCCGGCATCGCGGCCGGCACCATCCGCGACGACATCACCGGCCCCACCCTGCTGCGCGCCCTGGGCGGCATCTGCGGCATGCGCGCCACGGAAGGCTGGCTTGTCGAGGCCCGGCAGATCACCAACCTCCTCTACGACGGCCTGCGCCACGGCGCCTCGCAGGCCACCTGAGCCAGGACCGGGCCCCGTCTGCCGCCGGTCAGATCCTGCCCGCTGCCCCCGGCCGCTCCTGTCACCGTCCAGCTCGGCCGCATGTGCCACCGTGGCAGCAAACTACGGCCCGGCCCGTGCCATCACCTCCCGTCATGGCGACGCGCCTACGGGTTGAGGTCCATCACGGGCGCGCCGAGTCCGTCGTAAGCGCGGGGATCGGTGGTGGCGATGGGGCACCCTCGGGG
>NZ_JASKYR010000845.1:0-2868 GCF_041028215.1 Streptomyces flavofungini | reverse complement strand
GTGCGGTTGTCAGTTTCATAGTGTTTCGGTGGTCATAGCGTGAGGGAAACGCCCGGTTACATTCCGAACCCGGAAGCTAAGCCTCACAGCGCCGATGGTACTGCAGGGGGGACCCTGTGGGAGAGTAGGACGCCGCCGAACTCCTGTTGAAGCTAAGCCTCACAGCGCCGATGGTACTGCAGGGGGGACCCTGTGGGAGAGTAGGACGCCGCCGAACTCCTTTTGATAGAAAACCCCCGCACCTCTGGTGCGGGGGTTTTCTGCGTTTAAGATCCTGGCGCATTGTTTAAGATCCTTGCGCATTCTCGGTTTCCGCACATCACGACGGCCGCACCAGCTTCGTGTCGTACGCCAGGATGACCGCCTGCACCCGGTCCCTCGCCCCCGTCTTCGCGAGGATGCGTCCCACATGCGTCTTCACGGTCGATTCGGCGAGGTGCAGACGCGAGGCGATCTCCGCGTTCGTCCAGCCCTGCCCGATGACCGTCAGGATCTCGCGTTCGCGGTCGGTGAGTGCGGCGAGGCGCGGATGGTGGGCCGGATCGGCCGTCACCGTTCCGGACTCCGGGAGGTGGCCCGCGTAGGCGTCGAGGAGGCGTCGGGTCAGGCTCGGGGCGACCACCGCGTCGCCCGAGGCGACCGCCCGGATGCCGGAGAGCAGCTCCTCCGGCAGGGCATCCTTGATCAGGAAGCCGGAGGCCCCCGCGCGGAGTCCGTCGTACGCGTACTCGTCGAGGTCGAACGTGGTCAGGATGAGGACGCGGGTGCGGTCGCCGGACGCGACGATGCGGCGCGTGGCCTCGATGCCGTCGAGGCCCGGCATGCGGATGTCCATGAGGACGACGTCGGGGTGGTGTTCGGCCGTCATGCGGACTGCCTCGCTGCCGTTGCCCGCCTCACCCGCCACCGTCATGTCCTCCTGGCTCTCCAGGAGCATGCGGAAGCCGAAGCGCTGCATGGGCTGGTCGTCGACGATGAGCACGGTCGTCACGGTGTCTCGCTGTCCTTCGGGAGATGGAGGTGGACGCGCCAGCCGCGTCCCGGGTGCGGGAGCGGTCCGGCCTCAAGTGTGCCGTCGTACAACGCGGTTCGTTCCCGCATTCCCGTCAGACCACGTCCCCGGCCGTCGGACCAGAGTGGTGCGGAACCGCCCCTGCCCGTGTCCGTGACGTCGACCGTCACGCCGCCGTCCTCGGCATAGGAGACGTCGACGGCGGCGGTCGCGTCGGGGCCGCCGTGCTTGAGGGTGTTGGTCAGGGCTTCCTGGACGACGCGGTAGACGGTGAGCTGGCGGCCCGCGGGGACGGTGCCGTGGCATCCGGTGACCGTGCTGCGGACCGGGAGGCCCGTGGCCCGTACGCCTTCGATGAGCCGGTCGAGGTCGGTGAGGGCGGGCTGCGGGGAGCGCTCGGCCGTGGCGGGTCCGTCGTCGCGCAGGACGTCCAGGAGGCGCCGGAGTTCGGAGAGGGCCTGACGGCTGGTCGAGCCGATGGCTTCGAGGGCCTGGGTGGCGCGCTCGGGCGACTTGGCGGCGGCGTACGAACCGCCGTCCGCGAGACCCGTGATGACGGAGAGGTTGTGGCCGATGATGTCGTGCATCTCGCGGGCGATGCGGGTGCGTTCGGCCGCCGCGGCGAGCTGCGCCTGCTGGTCGCGCTCGACTTCGAGCTGGTGGGCGCGTTCGACGAGGGCAGCCGTGTAGTCCTGGCGGGAGCGGACCGCGATGCCGAGGAGCGCGACGAGGGCGTACGCCCACACGTTGGGGATGATCTGCTGGTCCCAGCTGTCCTTGGGGTAGCGGACGGCGGCGACGGCCAGCGGCGCGGTCATCATGAGACCCGCGAGGCCCAGTGTCCTCAGGGGCAGCCGCATCGCGATGCTGAACAGGACGAGCATCTGGATCAGCGAGGCCTGGAGCATGGCGCCGCTGTAGCTGTTGACCAGGCCGGTGGCCACCATGACGGTGAGGACGGCCATGGGGTGGCGCCGACGCCACAGTACGGGCAGCGAGAGACCGACGCTCATCGCGAGGATCAGCCAGCCGGGCACATCCGTCTCGGGAGCGGTGTTGCGCCAGCCGCCGCTCGCGTCGACGAGGGCGGCGCCCACGAAGAAGGACGTGACCCCCAGGTCCCAGACGAGCGGGCGGCGCCTGTCGAAGGCGCGCACCCGCTGGGTCGTGCGCTGGATGAGCTGGGTCAGGGGATGCGGCTCGGTCACGGCCTCATCCTCGTACAGGCGTTCCGCACGCGGGGGCGGTACGGCGTACGGACCTCATACGTCCCGCCGCTTGAGCAGGACGGACGCGCACGCGATGACCGCCGCCGACCAGAGGGCGAGGGTGAGCAGCGCCGGGCCGGGAGCGATGGCGTTCTCCACCCTGTGCACCGAGCCGAGCGCGCTCGCCGCCTGGGCGGGAAAGTACGAGACGGCGGTGTCCACGGCGGTGAAGGGCAGCATGGCGAGGACCTCGGGCAGGACGAGCACCGCGCCGACGCACGCGCCGATGGCGCCGGGCACCGAGCGGAGCAGTGCGCCGAGGCCGAGCGCGATGAGGCCGAGCAGGGTGAGGGAGACGGCGCTCGTGGTGAGCGCGGCGAAGACGCCGTCGTCGGTGAGGGACAGCTGCTTGTCGCTGCCGGAGAGCCAGATCTGGGCGGCGAGGAAGGTGACGACGTTGGTCATGAGGCTCACCGTGAAGGCGACCGCCGTGTAGATGGCGGCCTTCGACCACAGGACGGGCAGCCGGGCCGGGACGGCGGTGAGGGTGGCGCGGACCATGCCGTTGGAGTACTCGCCCGCGGTGACGAGGATGCCGAGGACGATCAGGCAGACCTGGGAGAGCTGGGTGCCGAAGAGGGTGAAGAC
>NZ_JASKYR010000844.1:0-2954 GCF_041028215.1 Streptomyces flavofungini | reverse complement strand
CCGAAGGACCTGCCCGAGGGAGTCGCGCCCGCGTCCGGGCCGCGCGCGCCGCTGCGCCGCCGCCTCGGCTCCCACCCCGTCGCCTCCGTGAAGCTGGCCTCCGGCTGCGACCGGCGCTGCTCCTTCTGCGCCATCCCCTCCTTCCGCGGCTCCTTCATCTCGCGGCGGCCCTCCGACGTGCTCGGCGAGACCCGCTGGCTGGCCGAGCAGGGCGTCAAGGAGGTCATGCTCGTCTCCGAGAACAACACCTCGTACGGCAAGGACCTCGGCGACATCCGGCTCCTGGAGACGCTCCTGCCCGAGCTGGCGGCCGTCGACGGCATCGAGCGGGTGCGCGTCAGCTACCTCCAGCCCGCCGAGATGCGGCCCGGCCTCATCGACGTGCTCACCTCCACCGAGAAGGTCGCCCCCTACTTCGACCTCTCCTTCCAGCACTCCGCGCCGGGCGTGCTGCGCGCCATGCGGCGCTTCGGCGACACCGACCGCTTCCTGGAACTGCTCGAAACCATCCGGGGCAAGGCGCCGCAGGCCGGTGTCCGGTCGAACTTCATCGTCGGCTTCCCCGGCGAGAGCGAGGGCGACCTCGCCGAGCTGGAGCGTTTCCTCACCGGCGCGCGGCTCGATGCCATCGGCGTCTTCGGGTACTCCGACGAGGAGGGCACCGAAGCGGCCACGTACACCGAGAAGCTGCCCCAGGACGTCGTCGACGAGCGGCTCGCGCACATCGCGCGGCTGGCCGAGGAGCTCACTTCGCAGCGCGCGGAGGAGCGGCTCGGTGAGACCGTCGAGGTGCTTGTCGAGTCCCTCGACGAGGAGGAGGGGCCGCTCGGCAGAGCCGCGCACCAGGCCCCGGAGACCGACGGCCAGATCCGTCTGACGGGCGCCGACGGCGGGGCGGACCTCCAGGTGGGCCGTATGGTCGTGGCAAAGGTCGTCGGCACGGAGGGCGTGGACTTGGTGGCCGAGTGTATCGGGGAGGCCGGCAGATGACCGGAGTCCCGGCATCCGCGTCGAGCGGCTCCGGCGCCAAGGGCGCCGGGGGCGCCACGCCGGTGCGGGGCGGAAAGCTGGGTGCCGCGGCGGTCAACCAGGCCAGCCTCTGGAATGTGGCGAACCTGCTGACCATGGTCAGGCTGCTGCTCGTGCCCGGCTTCGTGATGCTGCTGCTCGGCAACGGCGGGTACGACCCGGCCTGGCGCTCCTTCGCCTGGGCCGCCTTCGCCATCGCCATGATCACCGACCTCTTCGACGGGCATCTCGCGCGCACGTACAACCTGGTCACGGACTTCGGGAAAATCGCCGACCCCATCGCCGACAAGGCGATCATGGGGGCCGCGCTGATCTGTCTGTCCTGGCTCGGCGACCTGCCCTGGTGGGTCACCGGGGTGATCCTCGGCCGTGAGCTGGGGATCACGCTGCTGCGCTTCTGGGTGATCCGCTACGGAGTGATCCCGGCCAGTCGCGGCGGCAAGATGAAGACCCTCGCGCAGGGCACGGCCGTCGGGATGTACGTCCTGGCGCTGACCGGGCCGCTCGCGACGCTGCGGTTCTGGGTCATGGGGGTCGCCGTGGTACTGACCGTGGTGACCGGCCTCGACTACGTGAAGCAGGCGGTCGTCCTGCGCAGGCAGGGCAGGGCGCGGGAGCGCCTCGCGGCGGCGTCGGCGGAGCAGCCTGCGCCTGAGCCGGGCCGGGAGACCGCGAAGTGACCTCGACGACTCAGGACACCGCGGCTGAGCTGGTGCGGCTGCTCACCGCGCGTGGCGAGACCGTGGCCGTCGCCGAGTCGCTCACCGGGGGCCTGGTGGCCGCCGGTCTCACGGCGGTGCCCGGCGCCTCCAAGGTCTTCCGGGGCTCTGTGACGGCATATGCCACGGACCTCAAGCGGGATGTCCTCGGCGTCGACGGCACGCTCCTTGAGGAGCGCGGAGCGGTGGACGCGGAGGTCGCACGGCAGATGGCCAGGGGCGTGCGCGCGGCCCTGCGCGCCGACTGGGGCATCGCGACCACCGGGGTCGCCGGTCCCGATCCGCAGGACGGGCAGGCCGTGGGTACGGTCTTCGTGGCGGTCGCCGGACCGGAAAGCGGCGCGGACGACGTCACCGGCCGCGGCCGAACTCGACCGGAAGTCGACGCCCCGGGGCTTGATCACGCCGTAGGCGGGCCGCGAAACACAAGGCAGAACGGTTACGCCCTTGGCGGACCCGGCGGGAAAGTGGCCGCCCTGCGGTTGAACGGGGACCGGGCGGAAATCCGTAGGGAGAGTGTACGGAGCGTGCTCAAGCTGCTTCTGGAGCGGCTCTCGGGCGAACGGGCCGGGAATGGGCGGGCACAGGATACGGAACAGAACGGGGGGAATTGATGTTTGCAGCCCTGAGTGAACACGACATCGCTCCCCGCACGGCCGCCGCGCAAGGCGGTACGGTGGGGCGTGAAGGATGCGGCTACGCGGTCCGAGGAGGGAGCCACCGATGATTCTGCTCCGTCGCCTGCTTGGTGACGTGCTGCGTCGGCAGCGCCAGCGCCAGGGCCGTACTCTGCGCGAAGTCTCCTCGTCCGCCCGAGTCTCGCTCGGCTATCTCTCCGAGGTGGAGCGGGGGCAGAAGGAGGCTTCCTCCGAGCTGCTTTCCGCGATCTGCGACGCGCTTGACGTACGGATGTCCGAGCTCATGCGTGAAGTGAGCGACGAACTGTCGCTCGCCGAGCTGGCTGAGTCTGCAGCGGTCACGGAACCGGTGCGTGCGCCGGTTCGCCCGATGCTCAATTCCGTCTCCGTGGCCGGTGTGCCACCGGAACGGGTGACGATCAAGGCCCCCGCGGAAGCGGTGGACGTCGTCGCTGCATGACGCCGAGCGCGAATGCGTGTGAAGGTCCCGACCGGGTACCCGGTCGGGACCTTTTGCTTTGTCCTCCGGAGGGACACGAGGGCCTCGGGGTGTGAGCGCCTCTGGGGG
>NZ_JASKYR010000843.1:0-2420 GCF_041028215.1 Streptomyces flavofungini | reverse complement strand
GCCCAACACACACGGCTGAGGCGGGGACCTCCCCGGGGGCGGGAACCTGTCGGCCTCTGGCGGAAGCGGGCCTTTAGGGGCGCGGGGAACTACGCAACAGAGGCGAGAGGTGCCCGCAGAGTGCAAGCAGCAGCACAGGCCCCCAGGGGCGCGGGGAACTGCGCGAACCGAGCGGAGAGGTGCCCGCAGGGTAAGGCAGAAGCACCCGCACCCCCCGGGAGGACCGTGGCGGAACGCCGAAGGGGCGGTCCACCCCCCTCGGGTGGACCGCCCCGGACTGTGCGGCTCGCGTCAGACCTTGAGCGGACGGATCGCCGTGGGCGCATGCCCCGGCTCCGTGGCGAGTTCCTCGAACTCCTTGACCGCACTGATGTCCGCGGTCGGGCTCATCGCGATATTCGTGATGCGCTCAAGGATCGCCTCGACGACCACCGGCACCCGGTACTCCGCCGCCAGCTTCTTGGCCTGCTCGAAGGCCGCTCCCAGCTCACCCGGCTCCGTCACCCGGATCGCCTTGCAGCCGAGGCCCTCGGCGACCTTGACGTGGTCGACGCCGTAGACACCCAGTTCCGGGCTGTTCTGGTTCTCAAACTCCAGGTTGACCTGGAAGTTGATGTCCAGGCCGATCTGCGCCTGGCGGATCAGACCGAGGTAGGCGTTGTTGACCAGGACGTGCACGTACGGAATGCGGTGCTGCGCCCCGACCGCCAGCTCCTCGATCATGAACTGGAAGTCGTAGTCACCGGAGAGCGCGACGACCGGCGTCTCCGGGTCGGCCTTGGCGACGCCGAGCGCGGCCGGGATGGTCCAGCCGAGCGGGCCCGCCTGGCCGCAGTTGATCCAGTGCCGCGGCTTGTAGACGTGCAGCATCTGGGCGCCGGCGATCTGCGAGAGGCCGATCGTCGTGACGTACCGTGTCTCGGGGCCGAAGGCCTTGTTCATCTCCTCGTACACGCGCTGCGGCTTCATCGGCACGTTGTCGAAGTGCGTGCGGCGCTGGAGGGTCTCCTTGCGCTTCAGGTGCGAGGCGACCCACTCCGAGCGGTCGGGCAGCCTGCCCTCGGCCTTCAGCTCCTTCGCCACCTCGACGAAGAGTTCGAGCGCCGCCTTCGCGTCGGACGCGATCCCGTAGTCGGGGGCGAAGATCTTGCCGATCTGCGTCGGCTCGATGTCGACGTGCACGAACGTGCGGCCCTGGGTGTACACGTCCAACTTGTAGCCGGTGTGACGGTTGGCCCAGCGGTTGCCGATGCCGAGGACGAAGTCCGACTCCAGGAACGTGGCGTTGCCGTAGCGGTGACCGGTCTGCTGGCCGACCATGCCCGCGTTCAGGTCGTGGTCGTCGGGGATCGTGCCCCAGCCCATCAGGGTCGGCACAACAGGGGTGTTGGTGAGCTCGGCGAACTCGACCAGCAGGTCGGAGGCGTCGGCGTTGATGATGCCGCCGCCCGCGACGATCAGCGGCCGCTCGGACTCCAGGAGGTAGCCGATCGCCTTCTCGATCTGCGCGCGGGTCGCCGACGGCTTGTAGACCGGCAGCGGCTCGTACGTCTCGATGTCGAACTCGATCTCCGTCTGCTGGACGTCGATCGGCAGGTCGATGAGGACCGGACCCGGACGGCCCGAACGCATCAGGTGGAAGGCCTGCTGGAAGATGCCGGGCACCTGCGCGGCCTCCAGGACGGTGACGGCCATCTTGGTCACCGGCTTGGCGATCGTCGCGATGTCGACGGCCTGGAAGTCCTCCTTGTGGAGCAGGTGCGTCGGCGCCTGGCCCGTGATGCACAGGATCGGGATGGAGTCGCCGATCGCGGAGTACAGGCCGGTGATCATGTCGGTGCCCGCAGGGCCCGACGTGCCGATGCAGACGCCGATGTTGCCCGGGTTGGCCCGGGTGTAGCCCTCGGCCATGTGCGAGGCGCCCTCGACGTGGCGGGCGAGGGTGTGGTCGATGCCACCGCCCTCCTTGAGCGCCTTGTAGAAGGGGTTGATCGCGGCGCCGGGGACACCGAACGCGTTGACGACGCCCTCGCGCTTGAGGATCTCAACTGCCGCGCGGACAGCGGTCATACGAGCCATGGGGTTCTCCTGCTTCGACAGCTTCGACAGCTTTTACTGCTGCCGGATACGGCTGGCGGATCCGGCTCCCGTCGCGCCCCGCGGTGAGCTTCTGTTTCCGCATTGTGGAAATAATGTTCTGCTATATGGAAGCAATGTAAGGGGGTGCGGCGAAGACCGTCAAGAGACATCCGCGATACGGCCGTCGGGGCGCCCCGGCGGGTGGAGGATGGATGAACGACGTACGACGGGCGGTGAAGACGATGACGGCGAGCGGCGTCCCGGTACGGTGCCCCGGCTGCCGGCGCGAGCACCTGTACGAACCCCCGTCCCTCCCCTGCGTCTGCGGAGCGCCCGTGGCC
>NZ_JASKYR010000842.1:0-3017 GCF_041028215.1 Streptomyces flavofungini | reverse complement strand
CCGACCTGGACGTGGGCACCTACCTGCGGCCCGAGGGCCAGGACTTCCTGCTCGTCGGCGGCAACGAGCCGGAGTGCGACCAGCTGGAGTGGCTCGACGAGCCGGACAAGGCCGACCTGCGGGCCACGGCGTCCCGCTTCCGCACCCACCGGACCCGGTCCGCCCCCGGTGCGAACACAGCGGCCAGATCGTCGACCTCGGCTCTTTCTCCCGCCGGCGCCCGCCCACCGCCACGACGGGGGAGGGGCCTGACGGCCGCTCAGGCGGAGGCCACGGAGTACTCGGGACGCAGGCGGTCCGCTGCCCACAGGGGGTACTGCGACTCCGCGCACGGCGCCGACGGCTCGCTGGTGTTGCCGTAGACGAGCAGGCTCCTCGCCTGCGGCCAGTCGCCGCCGCGGAATTGAACGTGGGAGATCCAGGAGTCGCCGAGCACCAGCTCCAGGCCCTCGGCCATGGGCAGCAGCTCCAGGACCTTCAGCACCCCGAGAATGCCCGACCCGCCGTCCGCCGCGACGGCGTCCTCGCCGGAACCCAGCCGGCACACCTGCCCGACGGAGGCGTCGAGCGGCACGCCGAGCCCGGTCAGGAGACCGACCGCGGCGCGCAGGACCTCGACCGAGCCCTCCGGGTCCAGCAGACCGCCCGGCATGCCGCCCGGCTCCGCGGACGGCTTGAGCAGCGTGCCCGCGGCGATGCCCTGGCCACTGAGGAGCCCCCAGGAAAGGAACAGCACATATCCGAAGCTGTCCCTGTGGGCGTGGCGGTCCCAGGCGGTCAGCGCCTCGATCGCGGGGGCGAGACCGGCGTCGTCGGCGGCCGCCGCGCACAGGTCGTCCAGCACGCAGTCGGCGAGCACCGCGCGCTTGGAGTACTTCAGGCCGAGCAGGGCCTTGGGGCTGATCTTCTTCTGACGCATGAGCCAGCCGCGGGAGGCCGCGGTGCGCAGGTCGATGATCCAGTCGACGTCGGGCGCGATCGCCGCCGGGTACCGGGACTGATCGAGGGGCGGGTCCGTGAACAGCCAGGGGTTGTCGTTGACGTTCTGCACCCAGCCGCAGTCGGGGTCGATCACGCGGGGCATCGCGCACGCCGGGTGCACCTCGTCCCAGAGCAGGCGCGGGTCATCGCCCGGCAGGCGCTTGCGGACGTCGGCGACACCGTCCCAGGCGGCCACGGGCGGGGTGCCGCAGTAGAGCGCCCCGATGGAGCCGGACGCGTCGGCGGCGAGGACGTTGAACAGCGGCAGCGGCGCCGCGTCGTGGGTGGCGAACAGGTCCTCGACGCCGGTGGCCAGGGACATGCGCCACCAGCCCTCCAGCGCGGACGTCGCGGGGTGGTGCAGGACGCCCGCAAGCCGCACCGCGACGTCGACGCCGTCGGGCGCGGTCACGACGGGGCCGTGGACGCTGCGCCGTTCGAGAACCGTGACGGGCTCGCCACCGGCCACCCCGATGTGGTGCTCGACGGTCTCAAGGGTGCGCTGCTCACCGTCGAAGAGATAGGTGTCGCCGGTGAGGCCCAGGTCGTAGACGGTCATGTTCGGCACCGGGTTGACGGTGTGCCCCCAGCCGACGTGCCGGCCGTAGCCCAGGGCCTGCCAGGGCAGGCCCAGCAGGGTCGCCCCGTGGAAGTCGCGCCCCGGACAGGTGCTGCGCGCCTCGAACCAGCGGTGGAAGCCCTTCCACCCCAGATGGGGGTTGATCATGAGCTGGGCGTGTCCCGTCGTCGACAGACCGGCCGAGACGGCCCATCCGTTCGAACCCGCGGACTCTAGGAAGGCGGTGGGGGAGAAGGCGAGGCCGTTCGAGTCCATGGTGGTGAAGCGCACGAAGGTGCGGACCACATGAGCGAGTACGTCACGGGGGCCGACCGGGAGCACCTCCCGGCGGTCGGTGCCCAGCGCGGGGTCCTCGGCGCACGCCGCGTTGAACCCGTCGCAGAACGCCGCGATCCTGGCCAGCGTCGCCGGGGTCTGCGCCGCGAGCCACTCATCGGTCATGGCCTTGAGGCCGAGCCGCGCCACGAAGGTGTCCTCGTCCACGAACTGCGGCCCCCACAGCGCGGCCGCCTGGCCGCGGGCCGTGCCGTAGAGCTCCAGTACGAGGGTGGCGTTGGACTGGGCCTGGGCCCGTCCGAAGCCGTTGGTCACGTCGAGTTCGTCGTCGCCGACGATGGTGGGAACGGCCCACCGGTCCCAGGTGATGTCCATGCTGACTCCCTGCTGCCGCCGCTGCAACCGCGTAGTCCGCCCCCGGTTGAGCCATGGTAATAGCCAATGCGGCACTTATAGACCTAGTCTCCTGGGTGTTTTTGAATGGACGTCGGCCTATTCAGCCACCTCGGTGCCGTGGCCCCCCGCAGCCCCGCCGACCGGCGCGCCACGCTGCTGGTTCTCACCGGCCGCGGCCACCGGACGGTGGTGCCCCACGCCCGGACCGCGAGCGATGGGTGCGATGCAGTGGGTTCCACCAGTTGAGGGCACCCAGGACGGCCATGGTGGCGGGGACCAGGAAGCCGCGTACCAGGACGGCGTCGACGAGGACGGTGAGGGCGACACCCAAACCGATGATCTTCAGGGCGGTGACGCCGGTCGCCGCGAGCGCGGCGGTGGGGATGGCGACGGACAGGGCGGCCGCGGTCATCAGGGAGCCGGTGCGGGAGATGCCTTCGATGATCGAGGTCTGGTTGTCGTGATGCCGGTCGTACTCCTCCTTGATGCGGCCCAGGAGGAAGATCTCGTAGTCCAGGGAGATCGCGAGGGTCAGGACGAGGACGAAGAGCAGCAGTGAGCAGTCCAGGGTGCCGGTGAGGGTGAACTGTTGAAGCAGCGCACGGCCGTGGCCGTCCTGGAAGACGGTGACGAGCATGCCCAGGGCGGCGCCCATGGTGAGCAGAGCCACGGCGATGGTCTTGCAGGGGGCGATGACGCTGCGCGTGTACAGCGCCAGCAAGGTGCCGAGAGTGAGGGTCAGGGCGAGTCCGATGGCGGGCAGCGCGTGGCGCAGGGCCTGGAC
>NZ_JASKYR010000841.1:0-2791 GCF_041028215.1 Streptomyces flavofungini | reverse complement strand
CCGCGGGACGGGTGCGGGTTCTGACGTGGGCGTCGGCCGCTGAGCCCCTGAGCCCCGGCGGTTGGGATCAGCCGCGGTGACCCTGTCCCCGGGCGGTCGGGTTCAGCGGCGGTGACCCTGTCCCCGGCGGTCGCGCTCAGCGGCGGTGCACCCCGGCTCCGGCGAGCACGGCGCCGCCGAGGGGCCGCTTCTTGGTGAACCGGGCGGTGGCGTACCCGCCGACGAGCCCGCCGGCGGCTACGACGGCCCCGGGAATCCTTGCCATGCCTGCCTCATCTCGTATGCGCCGACCGTGATGCGCTCTCCGGGCGAGGCTAACGCGGGACGCCCGGGGCCGGACGAGCGGGCTCAGAGCTTCGGCTCCACGGAACCGGCGGGCCGGGCGGCGGCCCAGGCGGCGAGGACGTCCACGGCGGCGGAGTGCGGGGCGCCCTGGACCGGCACCTGGTCGAGGGAGCGCAGCGCGGCGCCGGGCAGGGCGACCTCGCGATAGAACCGCAGGTCCTCGTGGCCGTGGGCCGCGGCGTCACGGGTGGTGGCGCCGTAGACGACGCGCGGAATCCTGGCCCAGTAGCAGGCGACGAGGCACATGGGACAGGGCTCGCTGCTGGAGTAGAGCGTCGCGTCCTCCATCGCGTACCGCCCGAGCCGCCGCCCGGCCTCGCGCAGCGCCATGACCTCGGCGTGCGCGGTCGGATCACTCAACTCCACGACGGAGTTGACCCCGTCCGCCACGACGTCCCCGCCCACGACGACGACGGCACCGAAGGGTTTCGCGGTGCTGTCGGCTCTGAGGGAGCGGCGGGAGTTCTCGATGGCCCGGTCGAGAAAGGGGCGGTCCTGATCCTGTTCGGCACCGAAGGTCACGGGGTCTCCTGGGTCTCCTGGGTCTCGTACGGGCGGGGCCCGCTCTGAGCCCGGGGTACCCGTGTCCGTCCCCGTTACGTGCGGTCTCGCGGCGCGGTCAGTGCTGGTGGGCGGCGCGGTCAGTTCCGGTGGCGGTCAGTTCCGGTGGGCGGCGCCGCTGATGAACTGGGCCCAGGCCCGGGGGGAGACGTGGAGGCGGGGGCCTTCGGGTTGCTTCGAGTCACGTATGAGGACGCCACGAGGCACGAACGCGGCCTCGACGCACTCCGTGGTGTTGGCGCCGCTGTACGAGGACTTGAACCACGGGAGGTTCCCGACGGCGGTGCGATGGATGCTCATGCCTTCTCCTTGCGACCGCGTCCGCGTCGGATCAACGCCGAGGCATCCCGGGCAGCGCGGTCACGAACTCGGCCCAGGCGGTGGCCCCGACGGAGAACCGGCCGTCGTCCGGGCACTTCGAGTCCCGGACCAAGATCTCCGGCGCCACCACCGCCACCTCGACGCACTCGGTACCGGAACCGCCGCTGTAGGAGGACTTGAACCAGCGGACGGGGTGGCGGGGGTCCATCACAACTCCCTGAGGCTTCGACGGATGGCTTGCGTGGATGATTCCATGTCCAGCGCCTGCGCACGCAGGTAATCGAACGCCAATTTGTAGCGCTCCAGCTCGGGCGGCTTCTCCATGAACAGCCCGCCGCCCAGCAGATCTACGTAGACGACGTCCAGATCAGGGCTCTGGCCTCGGAGGAGTACGAAGCTGCCTACCGCGGCGGCGTGGGCGCCCGCGGAGAACGGCAGTATCTGGACCGTCACGTAGGGCAGATCGCTCAGCGCGAGCAGATGCTCAAGCTGGTCTCGCATGACACCGGCTCCACCGACGACGCGATGTACGGCGGCCTGGTCGACGATCGCCCAGATATGAGGCGGATCGGCGCGCCGCAGAAGCTCCTGCCGTTTCATGCGGATGTCCACCATGTGCTGCACCTCGCGATCGGTGCAGCCCACCTCTGAAGCACGGTGTACGGCTTCCGCGTAAGCCCGGGTCTGGAACAGTCCTGGAATGTACATGCACGCGTAGTGATCCTCGCGAACGACCTCGTCCTCAAGGGTCAGCATCAGATTCATCGACTCGGGGATGGGGTCGGCCAGCGAGCGCCACCATCCCTGAATGCGGGCGCCCTTCGCGAGTTCGACCAGTGCACCCCGTACGTCGTCGGCCGCCCCGTACTCACGGCAGAGCGCGTCCACGGCCGGCCATTTGACCGTACCCTCTTTGGTTTCGTACCGGCTCAGGGTCGCTTTCGAGATGCCAACGCGCGCTCCCGCCTCCTCCAGGGTGAGCCCCTTGATCTCGCGCAGGCGGCGAAGATCGGCGCCTAGCTGACGACGCCGAGTGGTCGGCCCAGCTGCCATGTCCGTGCCCCTTCTTATCGATCGCTCCGAGAGTGCCCGGGGCTCGGGTGAGCTACAAGGGCGTACGCGTGGGGCGCGCGCCGGGTGAGCATGCTCCCGTGCGACCCGTAGTGAGAGTTCCATTTTGAGAGTTTCACTGCAACGCTGAGTGAACAGACAGACACGGGAGCGTCTGTGGCTGTCCACACGGGAGGTGGTCGGTGATGCCGGATCGCTGTTGCCTGAAGAACCGCGAGAGCCTTTACCTGTCGTTCCTGGCGGAGCCGAGAGCTGTGGCGACGCTCAGGCGCCGTGTCCGGACGCACCTGGCCCGCTGGGACCTGGCGGAGGTCGCCGATGCGGCGCAGTTGTGCGCGAGCGAGCTGGTGGCGAACGTCATCACGCACGTGGGTGAGCACACACCGACAACGCTTCGGGTCACTGTGGAGGACACCCGCGTACGCATTGAGGTCGGCGACCCCGATCCCCGGGCGCTCCCCACCCTGCTGGCGCCCACCGAGGAGTCGGAGAG
>NZ_JASKYR010000840.1:0-2903 GCF_041028215.1 Streptomyces flavofungini | reverse complement strand
CTGGTGCAGTACGGCCTGTTCGTTGTGGGAGGCCTTGACGTTGTACTCGACCTTGCCGTCGAGGGCGTGCAGGCGCTCGCCGTAGTGGTCGGCGCGCTCGCCGAGGACGCTGACGACCGTCTCGTCGTCCGGTGCGAGGCTGCCGAAGCGCATCGGGAGCACGGCGCCCGCGGCGCCCGCCTCCGAGAGGACGTTCTGGTGGGCGAGGAGGTCACGCCGCTTGGGCTTGAGGTCCTCGGGGGCGTCGCTGACGATCGCCGCCAGGTCACCGTTCCTGAGGATGCGCACGGTGCACGCGGGCTTGCCGATGCCCTCCATGCCGTCGGGCAGCGCCGGGTGCGCGCTGCTCGCGATGCCGTAGACGTAGGTGGTCACTCCTGCTCCTCCTTACGGCGGGACGAGGAGGAGCGCCGGGCGCGCGGGCGTTCCTCGCGCTGGCCTTCCTCACGGGACTGCTTGAAGGCGTCCGATATCGTCTCGGCCGCTCCGGAGAGCGCGCCCTTGGACTTGCCCTTGGCGCCGGACTCCGTGATCTCGCCCACGAGGTCGGGCAGGCCCGGGTCCTTCTTCGGGCCGGACTCCAGGTCGAGGCGGTTGCACGCCTCGGCGAAGCGCAGATAGGTGTCGACACTCGCGACGACCACACGCACGTCGATCTTCAGGATCTCGATGCCGACGAGGGAGACGCGTACGAAAGCATCGATGACGAGTCCTCGGTCGAGGATGAGTTCCACGACGTCGTACAGGCCGCTGGAGCCGCCTCCGCCGCCGGACTGCTGTGCCGGAACCACGGTCATACCGCTGAGCCTCCTTGGGTGTTGGGGCTTGGGTCTTGGGGCTTTTGGTCTATGAACTTCGGTCTTCGGTCCGTGCCGGGGCACGCCGGACGTGCCCCGCGCCGGGTCGGCCGCGGCCTGCCGCCGCGTAAGGGCGCCGGGTCTAGCGGCCGGCGCCGCGCGGTTCGGAACGTCCGCGCTCGTAGCGGCGGAGCCGCCGGTAGCCGGTGAGCTCGCCCCGCGGGTCGAGCTGCACCTCGTAGCTGGCGAGCAGGCTCATCGTGTCCGGGACACGGGCCAGTTCGAGCACCTCGACCTCCAACGACCAACCGTCGTCGGTGCGTTCGAAGGACGACACGGACTCGGGCGTCATGCCGGTCAGCTCGGCGAGCTGCTCGCGGGCGTGCCGCAGGACCACCATGGGACCCGGCGACGCCTTGACCTTGCTCCCGGCCGCGTCGTCGCGTTCCGGGGCGTCGTCGCGTTCCCGGGCGTCGTCGCGTTCCGGGGCGTCCTCGGACGTGCGCTTGGCGGCGGTCCGCTTGGGGGCGGACCGCTTGGCCGGAGCCCGCTTGGCGGGCGGCCGCCTTTCGGAGGTCTGCTTGTCCGAGGTCTGCTCGTCGGAGGTCTGCTTGTCCGACGTGTCGCTGTCGGTCATCTCGGCCTCCCGGGTCTTGGATGGCTTATCGCCTGATCTGTCGCTGTCTGCTGTGTTACGCGTCGTATTGGCCATGTCCACCTCCCCTCCCGGATTACCCGCAAAGCCTTGGCCAAACGTGATCGTCAGGTGCGGTCGAGCTTCCTGCGGGCCGGGCCGAGAGCCCTGCCTCTGGACAGGATTCCGGCCCACGGATCGCTGTGCGCCTGCTCCAGCGCGTTCTCGATCGTCCAGTGCCCGGCGTGCACCGCGGGGTCGTCGAGCTGCTCCCAGGCGAGGGGCACCGCCACCGGGGCGCCCGGCTTCGCGCGTACGGAGAAGGGCGCGACGACGGTCTGGGCGTACGCGTTGCGCTGGACGTCCAGATAGAGCCGGTCCCCCCGCGCCTCCTTGCGGGCCGCCGTCGTGAGCCGCTCGGGGTGGGCGTCGGCGAGGGTGTCCGCGACGTCCTTGGCGAAGCTCCGGACGTCGTCGAAGTCATGGCGTCCGTTGAGCGGCACGACGACGTGCACCCCACGCGAGCCCGTGGTCATCAGGGCGGACGGCAGACCGATGTCGTCGAGGAGCCCGCCGAGCAGCCGGGCCGCGTCCCGTACCGCCTCGAAGTCGTCCTTCGCGGGGTCCAGGTCGAAGACGAGGCGGTCGGGGTGGTCGATCCGGTTCGTGCGGGAGAGCCAGCGGTGCAGCGTGAGACAGGCCTGGTCGGCGAGGAAGAGCAGCGTCGCCGTGTCGTCGCAGACGGTGTGGTCGACGGTGCCGCCCTGCTTCGCCACCTCGACGCGGGTGATCCACTCCGGGTAGTGGTCCGGGGTGTCCTTCTGCATGAAGCGCGGCCCCTCGACGCCGTCCGGGTGGCGCTCCAGCATCAGGGGGCGTCCGCGCAGGTGGGGCAGCATGAAGGGGGCGACGGACCGGTAGTAGTCGAAGAGGTCCGCCTTGGTGTGGGCCGCACCGCCCCCGTGTGCCGGGAACATCGTCTTCTCCGGTCGGTGCAGGGTCACGGTGTGGCGGCCGGCCCGCACCGTCCGCGCGTCGTCCTTCATGACGGTTCCCTTCGGCTCGGTCCGCCGGCTCGGCGGGGGGCTCCACGGGTACCCGGTGGCGGTCGCCGTAGTCGCCTCAGGTCACCCGTCCGGGTGGGGCCAGCACCGTACGGCCCAAGGGGTCAGCCCCGTACGGCCCGAGGGGCCAGCCCCGTACGGTGCACGGGGCCAGCCCCCCGGTGAAGTCGGGGGAGAGCGGGCGTGACCTGGGACTTCCGTGCCGGGAGTATCGATGTGTCCTGTTCGGCACTTCTCTCCGTGTGAGGCCCGCCATGCCCCCGGCCAGTCAGGCCAGTCAGCCAAGCCCCGACCTGCGCCGCTCGCCCCGGCCACTCCCTCGGCCGCGCTCCCGGCCGCACCMCCGGCCACGCCCCGGGGAGCCCTGGCCGCTCCCCCGCGGCATCGCCGGGGCGAGCGGCGCAGGTC
>NZ_JASKYR010000084.1:0-15518 GCF_041028215.1 Streptomyces flavofungini | reverse complement strand
TGTTGGAGCCGTCCCGCGCCGCCGCGAGCATCGCGTCGAGCGAGGTGCGGACACGGGCCTCGTCCCGCCCCGCCTTGCGCCCCGCGAGCTCCCTGACCTGCTCCCGCTCCACCTCGTGGCTGACCCGCAGGATCTCCAGGTCACCGGTGACGGAACCGTGGTGGCAGTTGACGCCGACGACGCGCTTGTCGCCCTTCTCCAGGGACTGCTGGTACTGGAATGCGGACTCCGCGATCTCGCCGGTGAACCAGCCGTCCTCGATGCCCCGCAGGATGCCGGACGTGATGGGGCCGATCGGATGCCGCCCGTCGGGGCGGGCCCGCCGCCCCCGCTCCTTGATCTGCTCGAAGATCTTCTCCGCGTCGGCCTCGATGCGGTCGGTGAGCTGCTCGATGTACCAGGAGCCGCCCAGCGGGTCGGCGACGTTCGCGACGCCCGTCTCCTCCATCAGCACCTGCTGCGTACGGAGCGCGATCTCCGCGGCCTGCTCGCTCGGCAGGGCGAGGGTCTCGTCCAGGGCGTTGGTGTGCAGGGAGTTCGTGCCGCCGAGCACCGCCGCGAGCGCCTCCACCGCCGTACGGACGACGTTGTTGTACGGCTGCTGGGCGGTCAGCGACACGCCCGCCGTCTGCGTGTGGAAGCGCAGCCACTGGGCCTTGTCCGTCTTCGCCCCGTACTCCTCGCGGAGCCAGCGCGCCCAGATGCGGCGCGCGGCGCGGAACTTCGCGATCTCCTCGAAGAAGTCGACGTGCGCGTCGAAGAAGAAGGAGAGGCCGGGGGCGAAGACGTCGACGTCGAGGCCGCGCGAGAGGCCCAGCTCCACGTAGCCGAAGCCGTCCGCGAGCGTGTACGCGAGCTCCTGCGCGGCCGTCGCCCCGGCCTCTCGGATGTGGTACCCGGAGACGGAGAGCGGCTTGTACGCGGGGATGTCGCGCGCGCAGTGCTCCATCAGGTCGCCGATGAGGCGCAGATGCGGCTCGGGCTGGAAGAGCCACTCCTTCTGCGCGATGTACTCCTTGAAGATGTCGGTCTGGAGCGTGCCGTTCAGGACGCCGGGGTCGACGCCCTGGCGCTCGGCCGCGACCAGGTACATGCAGAAGACGGGCACGGCGGGCCCGCTGATCGTCATGGACGTCGTGACGTCGCCGAGCGGGATGTCCTTGAAGAGGACCTCCATGTCGGCGGCGGAGTCGATGGCGACACCGCAGTGACCGACCTCGCCGAGCGAGCGGGGGTCGTCGGAGTCGCGGCCCATGAGCGTCGGCATGTCGAAGGCGACCGAGAGGCCGCCGCCGCCGTTGGCCAGGATCATCTTGTAGCGCTCGTTCGTCTGCTCGGCGTTGCCGAAGCCCGCGAACTGGCGGATGGTCCAGGTCCGGCCGCGGTACCCGGTGGGATAGAGACCGCGCGTGAAGGGGTACTCCCCGGGCCAGCCGATCCGCTCGAACCCGTCGTAGGTGTCGCCGGGCCGCGGTCCGTAGACCGGGTCGACCGGGTCGCCGGAGAGCGTGGTGAAGTCCGCGTCACGCTTGCGGGCCTTGTCGTAACGGGCCTGCCAGCGGTGGCGGCCTTCCTCGATCGCGTCAGCGTCCATACCCTCGAATTTACTAGGACGTCCTAGTAAATGTCGATGGGAAACCGCCGTGGGCTTGCCCACGGCGGTCGCTGCCGGGTGCTCAGGCCTTGGCGGTGACCGGGGAGCCGTCGGCGATCAGCGGCTCCACCTCACGGACGACCTTGCGCTCGACGAAGAACGCGGCGGTCGGGATGGTGCCGGAGACCAGTACCCACAGGAGCTTGCCGAACGGCCACTTCGCCTTGGAGCCGAGATCGAAGGCGAAGATCAGGTAGATGATGTAGAGCACACCGTGCACCTGGGACACGACGAGCGTCAGACCCTCGCCCTTGTCGAAGCCGTACTTGAAGATCATGCATACGCACAGCACGAGCAGCATTACGGCGGTGACGTAGGCCATCACCCGGTAGCGGGTCAGCACGCTTCGCTTCATGGCTACGAGCGTAACGGCCCGTCCGGCGCGATCTTCGCCGACCCCGCCCCGACCGGACCGGGCGGAACCGGGACCGCCGGTCCGCCCCGCGGCGCTACTTCTCCTCGAAGTCCTCGGCGGAGATCCGCAAGGGCCGCAGCATCGCGAAGATCTCCGCGCACTCCTCCGCGTCGTACACCCCGAGCCCGAAGTCCATCGCCATCAGCTCGCGCGTGGCCGCCTCGACGACCTCGCGGCCCTTCTCGGTGATGGAGGCGAGCGTGCCGCGTCCGTCGTTGGGGTTCGGGCGCTTGTCGACGAGGCCGGAGCGCACGAGGCGGTCGACGGTGTTGGTGACCGAGGTGGGGTGCACCATGAGCCGCTCGCCGATCTTCGACATCGGCAACTCGCCCGCCTGCGAGAACGTGAGCAGCACCAGCGCCTCGTAGCGCGCGAAGGTCAGTCCGTACGGCTTGACGACGGCGTCGACCTCGGCCAGCAGGATCTGGTGCGCGCGCATGATCGAGGTGATCGCGCCCATGGCCGGCACCGATCCCCAGCGCTGCTTCCAGAGCTCGTCGGCGCGGGCGATGGGATCGAAGGGGAGGCTGAGCGGCTTCGGCACGCCAAAGACCTTACCGGTCGGTCACATGCTGGTCAGCCCCGTCTCGCGATTCGGGCGCGCGTTCCCGTACGGCGGGCGCGCGTTCCCGTACGGCGGGCGGTCGTTCCGGGGAGGCGGGCGGTCGTTCCGGGGAGGTGGGCGGTGTGGCACGAGGGAAGGAATAACCCCATATGCAACGATTGCCGGGCTGACTGACCAGCAGAGCTCTCACCGTCGCCCAAGGGGTCTGGATGCACCGGCTGCTCCGCACGTTCACGGCACTCACGGCTCTCGCCGCCCTCGGGCTGACGGCGGGCTGCTCGTCGGGGTCCGGTTCCGGGTCCGAGACCGGTGCCGCACGGCCCGAGGGCGCCGCGGCGGCCACCGGACCGTCCGCCGAGGGGTCGAAGGCGCCGCCGAACACGTTCTGGGTCGACCCCGACAGCCCCGCGGCCCGCCAGGTCCAGGAGTGGCGCAGGGACGGCCGCGAGCAGGACGCGGAGGCGCTCCGGCGGATCTCCGAGCGGCCCATGGCGGTCTGGCCCGCCGGGGACGACCCCGCGTCCGACATCAGGTCGGCCACCGAGGGCGCGGCGAAGGAGGGCCGCACGGCGGTGCTCGTCGCCTACAACATCCCGCACCGCGACTGCGGCCAGCACTCGGCGGGCGGCGCGGGCAGCGCCGAGGCCTACCGGGGCTGGGTGGACAGCTTCGCCGACGCCATCGGGGACGCGCCCGCGCTGGTCGTCCTCGAACCCGACGCGATCCCGCACATCGTGGACGGGTGCACCCCGCAGGAGTACCACGCCGACCGGTATCAGCTGCTGTCCGAGGCCATCCAGCGGCTCAAGCGGCAGCCGGACGTCAGGGTGTACCTCGACGCGGGGAACCCCGGCTGGATCACCGACCCCTACAAGCTCTCCGATCCGCTGCGGCAGGCGGGCGTGGCCAAGGCCGACGGCTTCTCGCTGAACGTGTCCAACTTCCAGAGCGACGGGACCGTCACGTCCTACGGGCGCAAGCTGTCGGCGGCCGTGGGCGGCAAGCACTTCGTCATGGACACCAGCCGCAACGGCCGGGGCCCGCTGGCGGGCGACCGGCAGGACGCCTGGTGCAACCCGCCGGGCCGCGGCCTCGGCACCCCGCCGACCGACCGCACGGACGACCCGCTGCTCGACGCCTTCCTGTGGATCAAGCGCCCCGGCGACTCCGACGGTCCCTGCCGGGGCGGCCCGGCGGCGGGCCGGTGGTGGCCGGACTACGCGCTGGGCCTCGCCCGCAACGCGAAGGGCGCGTAGGCGCGGCCACGCCCGTCCGGTCTCACCCCTTCGGTCCCACGTGGATCCACTTGGCCTCGGAGGACGTGCCGTCCTTGTCGGTGACGAACAGCATGTACCAGCCGGGCGGCACGAGCGCCGCGTCGCCGCGCGGCACGTCGACCGTCACCTCGCCCTTGCCGGGGGTGAGCCGCAGGGCGATGGAGCGCTGTTCGACGTCGGTCGTGTGCGTGACCGCGCTCGGGCGCATCAGACGGGCCGACGCGATCTCCTCGGGGCGGTCGGTGCGGAACGTGGCGCGGCCGTCCGCCGCGAGCTGTCCGGGGCCCGCGCCGAGCACCGGGCGGTTCTTGCCGCCCTTGTGCAGCGACGGCGGCGTGTAGATCTCCATGCGCTGCTCGAAGTGGCCGAGCTTGGTGTTCTGCTCGTTGTCGTAGAGCGGGTCGGAGCCGAAGGTCACCACGCGGCCGTCGGGCAGGAGCAGCGCCTCGGAGTGGTAGTTGCGGCCCACCCTGGGTGACGCGGCCGAGCGGAAGGCGTTGGTCTTCGGGTCGTAGAACTGCGCCTTCAGGATGTTGCTCGCGCCGCGGCCCCGGTAGTCCGAGGAGCCGTTGGAGGTGAACACCGTGTCGTCCGGCATGAGCACGCTGTTCAGGTACCGGGTGCCCTGGGGGAGTTCGGGGCCGGTCTTGAAGGCCGGGTTCTCCTCCTTGAGGTCGATCACGGCCGTGCGGCCGGTCGCCTTGTCCGACTCGCCCACTCCCCCGCCGCCCATGATCATCACCTTCTGGTCCTGCGCCGGGGGCAGCAGTACGGAGGCCGACGTCTCGGTCTGGTCGGTGTCGGTGAGCCCGGGGACCTTCTCGAAGGTGTTGGTCTCCAGGTCCCAAAGGCCCGGCTCGCGGCCCTTCTCGGCGGGGCCGTAGCCCGCGTTGGACGCCGGGTAGAAGAGCTTCCCGCCCTTGGTGAGGAAGAGGGCGGGATAGGTCGGGAAGTAGCGCTTGGGGCCGTCCGTCCACTTCTTGGTCTTCGGGTCGTAGATCTCGTTGTCCCCGGGGTCGATCACACCGACGTCGTCGAGCCCGGAGACGGCGAGCACCTTGCCGTCCTCAAGTCCGACCAGGGTCGGATACCAGCGGGCTTTCTTCATCGGGTCGACCGGGATGTACTTCTCGGCGCGCGGGTCGAACTCGTACGCCGCCTTGATCCCCTGGAAGTCCTGCTTCTCCATGTCGATCTTCTCGGCGATGCCGTACGTGTTGTCGGCCTCGTCGCCGGTCAGGCCCTCGATCTCGTACTGGGCGGACTTGTCGTTGACCGACTGCTCGCCGGGTTCGAGCGCCTCCACGAAGACCCGGGTCTCGCTCGCCTTGATCTTCGTCTTCCAGGGCTGCATCACGCCGGACTTGGAGTACTTGATCTCGAAGTCCCGCTTGGCCTTCGGCACGTGGACGTCGAACCTGCTGACGTACTCGACGCCGGAGGGCGAGCGGAATTTCGTGCCCTTCTTGAGGACGACGGCCTTGTCGGGGTTCTCGTTCTTGACCCGCATGCCGCCGCCTGCCCGCTCCACCTCGCCGTCGAGCAGTTCGTAGCGCGCGGTGCCGCCCGCCACCAGGAGGCGGCCGTCGGGGAGCTGGGCGTGCCCGGAGCAGAAGAAGTCCTCGGGGGTGGGGATCTTCTTGAAGGTGTCGTTCTTCGGGTCCCACAGGACGGTGTCGAAGGAGCCCGCGTCGAACTTCTTCTGCTCGTTGCCGGAGCCCGCCACGATCAGCACCTTGCCGGTGTGCAGCAGCGCGGCGTGGATGGCGTTGGTGCGGAACTCCTCGGGGATGCCGACCTGCTTCCAGGAGCCGTACTTGGCCTTGTAGCCGGGCTGCGCGATCTTGTACTCGTAGTACTGCTCCTCGGCGAAGGAGAGCGCGGCGGGCGCGTTCAGCCCTACGAGCAGGGCGCCCGCGCCGACTCCGATGAGCGTCTTCCTGGTGCGTCTGGAGGGGCGGTAGGCCATGGATCAGTTCCTCCCTGTGGTCGTGCCGGTGGCGAACGCCGGCTCCGGCTCTCCGTCCGTCTTGGCGGCCGTCGCTGCGGCGGCGTCCCGCAGCTCCGCCGCGGCCCGCCGGTCCGCCCTGCCCTCCATGACCCGGGTGCAGAGCCAGATGGTGACCGGCGCCAGGGAGATGGCGAGGGCGAGGAACGCCCAGGTGCGCATGGCGGCGTGGGTGTGGCCGAGCACGAAGGAGGCGGCGAGGGAGCTGCTGAGCACCGCCGCCCAGAAGAGATGGATGCGGAAGGTGAGCAGCCGGTCGGGGCTGGCGTCGCCGCCCTTGGGGGTGACGACGAAGCGGCTGGGGCGGCGCACGACGGCCGCGCCGAGGGACTTGGCGTAGACGGGCGCGGAGAGCGCCGACATCGCCATGCCCGCGAGGCCTCCGGAGCCCTCTGGTTCGTGCGGGGAGACGTTGTGCCTGCGGTTCCAGAGGTAGAGGCAGATCTGGAGGGCGGCGGCGTCGCTGTAGAGCATGAGCCAGACGGAGGCGGCCACCTGTGTGCCGGACGCGCCGAACCAGAGGAACAGCACGCAGCTGAGGACGCCGAGCAGCCAGTTGACGGCCGTCATCGGGTAGTAGACGAGCATCAGGGTGTACGAGAGGAGCCGTCCCGGCGGCATCGAGAACAGGGCCCGCCAGTACTGCTTGAAGAGGGTCTCGTAGGTGCCGCGCGACCAGCGCGTCTGCTGGGTGAAGAAGTCCGTCCAGGAGGCAGGGCCCTCGCCGACGGCGAGGACGTCGGGGGTGTAGACCGAGCGCCAGTGCCTGTGGGTGGCCGGGTTGCGGCGGCGGTGCAGCTCGAAGCCGGTCGCCATGTCCTCGGTGATCGAGTCGTACAGGCCGCCCACCTGGGTGAGCGCCGTGATGCGGACGACGTTGTTGGTGCCGACGAACATGGGCGCCCGGTAGCGGTTGCCCGCGCGCTGGATGAGCGCGTGGAAGAGGAACTGCTGGGACTCTGCGGCCTTGGTGACGGGCGTCTCGTAGTTCCCGTAGACCTGCGGTCCGACGACGAACGCCACGTCGGGGTCGCGGAAGTAGCCCATCATCCGCTCCAGGAAGTTGGGGAGCGGCACGTGGTCGGTGTCGACGGAGGCGAAGAAGTCGTACTCCGCGTGGTGCATCGCGAGCCAGGCGTTGTAGTTGCCGTGCTTGGTGCGGGTCTTGTGGGCGCCCTTGTCGCGGTTCCACTCCGGTACGCCGAGGCGGGTGAAGTGCTTGACGCCGAGTTCCTCGCAGAGGGCCTTGGCCTTGGGGTCGTCGCCCTCGTCCAGGAGCCAGACGTCCAGGGGACCCGTGTGGTGTATGCGCACCGCGCCCTCCAGGGTGGCCCGGACCATGGAGAGGGGCTCCTTGCCGGGGACGTACGTGGTGAGGAACGCGACGCGGGTGCCCTTCTCGGGGAACACCGGTATGGGGTCCCGCGCGACCATCGTGGCGTGGGCGATCGAGACCACGTTGACCAGCATGAACAGCTCGATCAGGCCGATCGCCACGAGCATCGTGACGTCGAGGCCGATGAGCCAGGCGTCCGCGCCCTCGCGTTCGGTCCAGTGGGTGGGCCAGACGAGGTAGACGAGCAGGATGCCGGTGAGGACCGGGGCCAGCGTCATCAGGAGCACGGCACGTATCCGGTGCGGCTCTCCCGCGAGCAGCTTGCGGTACTGGACCTGGTAGCCGTCCCGGCCGTCCCCGCGGCCCGGCTCGGTGAGCGCTCCCGCGAGCGTGCTGTGGGTCTCGTAGTCGTAGCCCTCCGGCTGCCGCACAGCGCCCTCCAGGTTTGCGTCGTCGAACGTCGGTTCCGACCGTCGATTCAGAACGGGCCGATACCCACACAAAAGTGGAGTTTCTTCGGCGTGTCGAACCAGGTGCGTCCGTGTGAGGGGTTTTATGTTTAGGGCATTTGCCGGGTTGCGGGGGGCTTGGGGTTCTGCTGGCCGTCGTGCGCCGGTCCGCCCGGGGCATGCGAAAGCCCCCGCCTCGGGGGCGGGGGCTTCGGTATGGCGCGTCTAGGTGTTATGCGGAGAGGTGGCGCTCCACGGTCGCGACCTTGGAGGAGAGGCCGTCCGTCACTCCGGGGCGGATGTCCGCCTTCATGACGACGGAGACCCGGGGCGCCCGTGCCTCGACCGCGGCCACGGCGCGCTTGACGACGTCCATGACCTCGTCCCACTCGCCCTCGACGGAGGTGAACATGGCGTCGGTGCGGTTGGGCAGCCCGGACTCGCGCACCACGCGCACCGCGTCGGCCACGTACTCCCCGACGTCCTCGCCGACGCCGAGCGGCGTCACGGAGAAGGCGACGATCATGCGTTCACGATCCCTTCGCGGCGGGCGCGCGAGGCGATCACTGCGGACTCGGCCTCACGCTTCAGCTTGCGCTCGGCGAAGAGGCCGCCGAAGGGCGGGATCGCGAGCAGGAAGTACACCGCGGCCGTCTTCCAGGGCCACTTCGTGCGGTTCCAGGCGTCGAGCAGGAAGACGACGTAGGTGAGGAAGAGGATCGCGTGGATCCAGCCCATCACCGGGACCGCGTTGAAATCGGTGGTGCGCTTGAGCACCGAGCAGATCAGCAGGATCGGGAAAGAGATGGCTTCCGGGATCGAGACGAGTCGGAGTCGGTGCAGGGCAGCGGCAGTCTTGATGTCCACGGGTCACCTTCGGTGAGGGGCGGCGGAGGAGGGCGGGCGCTGGGCGACGCTGATCTTGTGAAAGGACGCACAAGCGACCCCCATTGTGACATCGGGGTCTTCTCCGGGTTCGCTCAGGGCCCTTCACCCTGTTCCGCGTGCGTGCGCGGCGGCTACCGTCGATCCGTGGCTACGTTCCGGCTCCAAGGGAGCAGAGTGCTCGCCGTCGACATGACGGGCGACGCCGTGAAGGCGAAGAACGGCTCGATGGTCGCCTATGACGGCCAGATGGCCTTCAAGAAGATGACCGGCGGCGGCGAGGGCATCCGCGGCATGGTGACGCGCCGGGTCACCGGCGAGCAGATGACGGTGATGGAGGTGAAGGGCCACGGCACCTGCTGGTTCGCCGACCGGGCCACCGAGATCAACCTCGTGCGGCTCGACGGCGACAAGCTGTTCGTCGAGGCGGGCAATCTCCTCTGCACCGACGCGGGCCTGCGCACGGGCACCAGCTTCACGGGGCTGCGCGGCGCCTCGCAGGGCAACGGCCTGTTCACCACGACCGTCGAGGGCACGGGCCAGGCGGCGATCGTCTCCGACGGGCCCGCGGTGGTGCTGCGCGTCTCGCGGCAGTATCCGCTGACGGTGGACCCGGGGGCCTATATCGCCCACCAGGGGGACGTGCGCCAGAGCTTCCAGTCCGGTGTGACCTTCCGCACCTTCCTCGGCGAGGGCGGCGGCGAGGCCTTCCAGATCCGCTTCGAGGGCGACGGCCTGGTCTATGTGCAGCCCAGTGAGCGGGCCACGATCGCGGGGGACGTCTGACATGCCCTTCCGGGAGATCAATTCAAAGATGATCGAGGCCGCGGTGGAGCCGGGCATCAGGATCTTCAGCCAGCGCGGCGCCATGCTGGCGTACCAGGGCGACGTCTCCTTCACCCCCAACCTCCAGGGCGGCCAGGGCGGCCTGATGTCCATGATCGGGCGCAGGGCCGCGGGCGAGGCGACCCCGCTGATGACGGTGGAGGGCAGCGGCACGGTCCTCTTCGGGCACGGCGGCCACCACATCCAGGTGATCGGCCTCTCCGGCGACACGCTCTATGTGGAGGCCGACCGGCTGCTCGCCTTCGACGGCACGCTCCAGCAGGGCACGATGTTCATGGGCTCCCAGGGCGGCGTGATGGGCATGGTGCGCGGCCAGGTGAGCGGCCAGGGCCTGTTCACCACCACCCTGAGGGGGCACGGCTCGGTGGCCGTCATGGCGCACGGCGGCGTCATCGAGGTGCCGATCACCCCCCAGCGCCCGGTCCACGTCGACCCCCAGGCGTATGTGGCGCACCACGGAGACGTCCGCAACAAGCTGTCCACGGCGCTCGGCTGGCGCGACATGGTGGGGCGCGGCTCCGGCGAGGCGTTCCAGCTGGAGCTGTCGGGGACCGGCGCGGTGTATGTCCAGGCCTCGGAGGAGAAGCTGTGAACCCCAACGTCTTGACCCCCGCGGGCGCACCGGCCGTCTTCGACCCGATGACCCTGCCGAGCGACGACAATGTCAACGCGTACACCTTCTGCGTGGAGCTCAAGGGAAACCAGTGGTTCCTGCAGAAGGGGAAGATGATCGCCTATTACGGCCGGATGGAGTTCAACGGCATCGGGCACGGCCGTCTCGACCGTCTGGTCCGGACGAGTTTTCATTCGCCGCTGCACGCGAGTGAGTGGGTGGTGGCGGACGGCCAGGGCAAGATGCTCCTCGCCGACCGGGCCTTCGACGTCAATTCGTACGACCTGAATGAGGGCAACCTGACCATTCGCTCGGGCAACCTCCTCGCTTTTCAGCCAACTCTCGCGCTGAAGCAGTCCATCGTGCCGGGCTTCCTGACACTCATCGGAACCGGAAAGTTCGTCGCCGCGTCGAATGGTCCGGTGGTGTTCATGGAGCCGCCGATCCGGGTCGATCCCCAGGCCCTGGTGGGCTGGGCGGACTGCCCCTCGCCCTGCCATCACTACGACCACGGATACCTCACGGGGGTGATCGGAGGCGTGCGGGCACTGACCGGCATCGGGGGCACCTCCGGGGAGGAGCACCAATTCGAGTTCGTCGGCGCGGGCACCGTCCTGCTCCAGTCCACCGAGGCGCTCATGCCCGAGCAGGCGTCCGGGGAGGTGCCGCAGCAGGCGGGAGTGCCGGGCATGCGGGGCACTCCGGGTCAACCGGGCGGGCAGACGGGCGCACCGCGTCTTCCCGGACAACTGGGGGACCTCCAGCGTCGCTTCGGGCTGTGAGCGGTAGTCTGCGGAGTGTGACGGCGAACGCCTGTGCGCTTCCGCGTGACCAGGGGTGCGAGGCGCGTCACAATCCCCCGTTCGTTCACCTTTCAACTTCTTAGGTAGAATCGATTCCATGGAGACCGAGACGGCCCCGCAGTGGCTGACCGACGAGGAACAGTGCGCCTGGCGCACCCACGTGGAGGTCAACAGGATGCTGACGTATCAGCTCGAAAAAGACCTCCAGCCGTTCAACCTGACCATGAACGACTACGACATTCTCGTGCACCTCTCCGAATCGGATGAGCTGCGGATGCGTATGAGCGACCTCGCCGCCGCCACTCTCCAGTCCAAGAGCCGGCTCTCCCACCAGATCACCCGTATGGAGAACGCGGGTCTGGTGCGCCGCGAGAACTGCGAGTCCGACCGGCGCGGCCTCTACACCGTCCTCACCGAGGACGGCATGGAGACCATGCGGAGAGTCGCCCCGCACCACGTCGCCTCCGTGCGCCGGCACTTCGTCGACCTCGTCTCGCCCGAGGCGCTCAGCGAGCTGCACAAGGCCCTGACCCCGATCGCGGAACACCTGCGCGCCCAGCGCGGCAAGCCCTGAGCCCTACCGGCGGGGCAGCCGGAGTTCGAAGAGCGCACCCCCCGACGGCGCCTCCCCGACCACGAGCGTGCCGCCGTGCCGTGCCGCCACGTCCCGCGCGATCGCGAGACCGAGACCGGCGCCGCCCTCGTCGCGGGTCCTGGCGTCGTCGAGGCGCACGAACCGTTCGAAGATCCGCTCCCGTTCACCCGGCGGAACACCCGTACCGTCGTCGGACACCTCAAGGACCGCCCACGCGCCGTCCGGCCTGGTGGCGACCGTGACCCGGGAGCGGGCGTGCCGCTGCGCGTTGTTCAGCAGGTTGCCCAGCACCCGCGCCAGCTGACCACGGGACCCCGCGACCTCCGCGCTCCTCAGCTCCGTACGCACCTCGACGCGGTCCCGCGTGCGCTGGGAGAGCTCCTCACCGGCCAGCGCCGCCAGATCCACGCGCGCCCCGCCGGGCTTCTCCCCCGCGTCGAGGCGGGCGAGCAGCAGCAGGTCGGCGGCGAGCTCCTGGAGGCGGACGGTGTCCTCGACCGCTCCGTCGACATCGAGCAGCTCCGGATGCGCGGCGCCCACCTCCAGCTGGGTGCGGAGCGAGGCGATGGGGCTGCGCAGCTCGTGCGAGGCGTCCGCCACGAAGCGCCGCTGCCGCTCCACGGAGGTCTGCAGGGCGGTGAGCGTCTCGTTCGTCGTACGGGCCAGGCGGGCGATCTCGTCATGGGTGTCCGGCTCGGGCACCCGGCGCGCCAGATCCTCCGACGCGGTGATCGCCGCCATCTCCGCGGTGATCGCCGCGACCGGGCGCAGCGCGCGGCGCGTCACCAGCCAGGTGACGCCCGCGACGACCGCGAGCAGCAGCGGGAACCCGATCAGCATCGACGTCAGCGCCGTCGACACCGCGCTCTTCTCGTCGGCGAGCGAGCCGCCCGCCCAGACCGTGAGGTCGCCGCGGTCCTCCGTGCTCACCTCGACGGCGGCGAAGCGGTAGTCGGCGCTGTCGCCGTCGACGGTGGCCGAGCCCGAGCCGTACTCGGCGTCGTCGTCGATCTCGCCGGGCTCGGGCGTCTCGCCCTTGTCGTCCCCGTCGGCGCCGTTCTCGCTGGCCCCGCCCTTCTCGCCGTGCTCACCGTGTCCGCCGCCACCGGAGTGCGCGGCGGCGCCACGGACGGGCGTGACCGCGGTGGTTCCGGTGCCGCTGATCCGCTCCAGGTCGTCGCTGACGGCGACCAGCCTGCCCCGGTCGTCGACGACCTGTACGGGGTTCTCGTCCTCCTCCGGCAGGTCGAGCTCCGCGTACGCCCGGCCCGCGACCAGCTGCGAGGCGACCTCACGGGCCGCGGCGTCGGCGCGCCCCTCCGCCTGCGCGGTCAGATTGGCGCGCAGCGCGAGCAGTACCGCGGCGCCCGCCGCGACCAGGGCGAGGGCCACGACCAGGCTCGCGCCGAGCGTGGCCCGGGCCCGTACGGAACCGAGCAGGCGCCTCATCGCGGGGCCTCAAGGCGGTAACCGGCGCCGCGCACCGTCCTGATCAGGGCGGCGCCCAGTTTGCGGCGCAGCGTGCTCACGTACACCTCGACGATGTTGGGGTCGCCCTCGTAGGCGAAGTCCCAGACGTGCTCCAGGATGTCGCCCTTGGAGACGACCTCCCCGGCGCGCAGCACGAGCTGTTCGAGGACCGCGAACTCCTTGGCGGTGAGGGTGATCTCCTCCTCGCCGCGCAGCACCCGGCGCGCGGCCGTGTCGACCCTGAGGTCGCCCAGTGTGTGGACGGGCGAGGGGCCCGCGGTGCCGCGGCGGCGCAGCAGCGCCTTCACGCGGGCCACCAGCACCACGTACGAGAACGGCTTGGTGAGGTAGTCGTCGGCGCCCGTGTCCAGGCCCTCGGCCTCGTCGTACTCGCCGTCCTTGGCGGTGAGCATCAGGATCGGCACGTCGTTGCCCGCCGCGCGCAGCCGGGAGCAGACCCGGTAGCCGTTCATGCCGGGGAGCATGATGTCCAGGACGACCAGGTCGTACGTGCCCTCGCTCGCGCGGTGCAGGCCCTCGGTGCCGTCGTGGACGACGTCGACGGCGAAGCCCTCGGCGGTCAGACCCTTGGCGAGCGACAGGGCGAGCCGCTTCTCGTCCTCCACGATCAACAGGCGCATGCGTTCAGGGTGGCAGAGCGAACCTGAAGAGTCCTTCAGGTGGCTTCAGGTCCGGTBCAGGATCGGTCCGCCAGATTGGTCCTCGTCGAAAGCGAACGGCGGCGGCCCCCTCGGCCGCCGCCCGCACCGCCCCTCACTCGGGAGGACCACTCATGAAGCGCAACATCGTCATCGCCACCGTCGCCGCCGCGGCCCTGATCGGAGGCGGCACCGCCGCCTTCGCGACCGGCGGTGACGACGACAGCGCCGCGAACAGGTCGAGCGTCCAGCTCAAGGACCACGACCGCAAGGACGACGCCAGGGACGACGACGGCAAGGACGACGACCGCGACGACCGCAAGGACGACCGCGACGACGCCGCCGAGAACACCGCCGAGGCCAAGGCCGCCAAGGTGACGGCCGCCGACGCGATCAAGGCGGCCCTCGCCCGCACCTCCGGCACCGCGGTCTCCGCCGAGCTCGACGACGAGGACGGCGGCCTGGTCTGGGACGTCGACGTCCTGAAGGGCAGCACCTGGCACACCGTGGAGGTCGACCCCGGCACGGGCAAGGTCCTCGGCTCCTGGACCGACAAGGACGACGACGGGGACGACGCCGCCGACGCCGCCCGGGTGAACTCCGCGCTCAAGGGTGCCTCCACCAGCGCCGCCGACGCCGCGCGGGCCGCCGCCGACAAGGGCACGGTGACCTCCGTGGACCTGGACGACGACGGCAAGGCCGGTGCCTGGGACGTGGAGACGACCGGCCCCAGGGGCGCCGAGGCCGACTGGCACGTGGGCCTGACCAACGGCAAGGTCACCGCCGACCGTTCGGACAGCCACGACGACCACGACGACAACGACGGCTCGGACGACTGAGGCGGCACGGGCCGCGGCATACGGCCCGTACGACCGGCACAGGGGCGGCGTCACCGACGCCGCCCCTGTCCCCTGTGCTTGTCCCCTGTGGAAGTCCGCCGCGCCGGGCGTCAGCTCGCGGTGACGCCCTCGACCAGCTCGTCCGCCGCCGCGTACGGATCGAGCTCACCGGCCACGATCCGCTCGGCGAGCGCGGAGAGCCTGCGGTCGCCGTGCAGCGAGCCGATCCGCTCCCGCAGCGCGGTCACCGCGATGGTCTCCACCTCGCGGGCGGCCCTCGCGGTCCGCCGCTCGGCGAGCACGCCCCGCTCCTCCATCCACGCCCGGTGCTTCTCCAGCGCCTCGACGACCTCGTCGATGCCCTCGCCGCGGGCCGCCACCGTCTTCACGATGGGCGGCCGCCAGTCGCCCGCGCCCCGGGACTCGCCGAGGCCGAGCATGTGGTTCAGCTCGCGGGCCGTGGCGTCCGCGCCGTCCCGGTCCGCCTTGTTGACGACGTACACGTCGCCGATCTCCAGGATTCCGGCCTTGGCCGCCTGGATGCCGTCGCCCATGCCGGGCGCGAGGAGGACCACGGAGGTGTCCGCCTGCGAGGCGATGTCCACCTCGGACTGGCCGACGCCGACGGTCTCGACGAGGACCACGTCGCAGCCCGCCGCGTCCAGGACGCGGATCGCCTGCGGGGCGGCCCAGGCGAGACCGCCGAGGTGGCCGCGCGTGGCCATGGAGCGGATGTAGACACCGGGGTCGGACGCGTGGTCGGACATCCGCACCCGGTCGCCGAGGAGCGCGCCGCCGGAGAACGGCGACGACGGGTCGACGGCGAGCACGCCGACCCGCTTGCCCGCCCGCCGGTAGGCGCTGACCAGGGCTGACGTCGACGTGGACTTGCCGACGCCGGGCGATCCGGTGAGCCCCACCACATACGCGTTGCCCGCCAGCGGGGCGAGCGCCGCCATCACCTCCCTGAGCTGCGGCGACGCCCCCTCGACCAGGGAGATCAGCCGCGCCACGGCCCGCGGCCTGCCCTCGCGGGCCTGCGCCACCAGGGAGGGGACGTCCTGCATGTGACCCCCCCCGCGGCTGATCTCCCTGGTCGAGGGG
>NZ_JASKYR010000839.1:0-3119 GCF_041028215.1 Streptomyces flavofungini | reverse complement strand
CGCGCCCGTTCGGGTCTGCCCGCGTCCGTCCCCCTGCCGGTGGTGGCCGTCCGGCTCGCCAGGAACCCGGGCGCCGACCCGGCACCGGCGTCCGGGCCCGGCCCCGCGCGCCGGGTGGCGATCGAGACGTCCCGGCGCTCGCTGCTCGACGTACTGCTGATGCGGGAGAGGTGACCGGAATGGGACGGCCTTCCCCGGGCCGCCGGTGGCGGGGGCGCCCCCGTGTGCCGGTGCTGCTCCAGATGGGCCTCGCCGAGTGCGGGGCCGCCTGCCTCGCCATGATCCTCAGTGCCTACGGGCGGCACACCCGTGTCGCCGAGTGCCGCGAGCTGCTGCACGTCGGCAGGGACGGGGCGAGCGCCCTGCAACTGGCCCGACTCGCGCGGCGCCTGGGGATGCGGGTCCGCGCCCTCAGCGTCGGCCTCGAAGGGCTCGCCGAGGTGCGCGTGCCCGCCCTCATCCACTGGAACTTCAACCACTACCTGGTCCTGGAGAGCTGGGACGGCCGCCGGGCCACGGTGGTCGACCCGGCGTCGGGCCGCAGAGTCATCCCGTACACCGAGTTCTCCGCCGGGTTCACCGGCATCGCCCTGGAGTTCACCCCGGGACCGGACTTCACGCCCCGCAAGTCGGTCCGCCGGGCCGAGTCGCTGCGCTTCGTACGCGGCCTGCTCTCGGCCTCGCGCGGCATGCTGACCGCCGTCCTGCTCGCCTCGCTGCTCCTCCAGCTCATGCTCCTGGTCCCGACGGCCCTGACCAAGGTGGTGATGGACGAGGTCCTCGGATACGGCCAGGACGACCTCCTGGCCGCGCTGGTCATCGGGGGCCTGCTGCTCCTGCTGACCCACGGGGCGGCCACGTACACCCGGGGAATCCTGCTCGACTTCTTCGAGACCCGCATGGACGGCACCCTCATGCGGCGCTTCCTCGGCCACCTGCTCGACCTGCCCTACCGCTACTTCGTGCTGCGCGGCAGCGGCGACCTCCTGATGCGTCTGTCGAGCAACGCGCTGATCCGCGAGGTCGTCACCGGCCAGACGGTGTCCTTCGTCCTCGACGGCGCCTTCGTGCTAGTCCACATCACCCTGTTCCTGGTCATCCAGCCCCTGTACGGCTGGCTCGCCCTCGGTCTCGGTCTGACCCAACTGCTCATCATGCTGGCCAACTTCCGCACCCTGCGCCATCTGGCACAGCAGGACGTCGGCGCCCAGGCGGAGGCACAGAGCTGCGCCGTCGAGCTGCTGACCGGCATCGAGACGGTCAAGGCCATGGGCGTGGAAGAGCACGCCTACGAACGCTGGTCCGCCCTCTTCGAGAAGCAGCTCCAGGCCTCCTTCCGGCGCCGCCGCCTCGACTCCCTCCTGGAGACCGCCCTGGGCACCTTCCGCGTCGGCACACCCCTGCTCCTGCTGTACGTGGGGGTCCGCGAAGTGATGGCGGGGCGGATGTCGCTGGGCACGATGATGGCGATGAACGCGCTGACCTACTCCCTGCTCAGCCCGATGGCCACCCTGCTCGGCGCGGCCCGCCAGCTCCAGTCCGTCGGCGTCAGCATCGACCGCCTCAGGGACGTCCTCGACGAGGAGGTGGAACAGCACAGGGAGAGCGCGCTGCCGCCGGGCCGGCTCACCGGGGCCGTGGAGCTGTCGGGCGTGGGCCTGCGCTACGGCGGAGAAGGCCCGTGGGCGCTGCGCGGAGTCAGTCTGCGCGTACCGGCCGGTGCGAAGGTGGCGCTGGTGGGCCGCACCGGCTCGGGCAAGACCACCCTGGCCAGGCTGCTCCTCGGCCTGCACGTCCCGACCGAGGGCGAGGTGCGCTTCGACGGCCGCCCGCTGACCGGTCTCGACCACCGGCTGCTGCGCGGTCAGTGCGGCGTCGTCACACAGGAGCCCGCCCTCTTCGCCTGTTCCGTACGCGAGAACATCGCCTTCGGCCACGCCACGGCGACCCTCGACGACATCGTCCTGGCGGCGCGGCACGCGCAACTGCACGACGAGATCACGGCCATGCCCATGGGATTCGAGACCGTCCTCACCGAAGGCGGCGGCGGCCTCTCCGGCGGCCAGCGCCAACGTCTCGCGCTGGCCCGCGCGCTCGTCCGCGAACCGGCCCTGCTCGTCCTGGACGAGGCCACCAGCCACCTCGACGCGGTGACCGAACAACGCGTCGACGAGGTCCTCTCCCAGCTCTCCTGCACCCGCGTCGTCATCGCCCACCGGCTGAGCACGGTCAGCAACGCCGACCTCATCGTCGTACTCGACGACGGCGCGGTGGTGGAAACGGGCCGCCACGACGACCTCCTGGCCACGGACGGCTGCTACGCGGCCCTGGTGCGCGGGCAGCTGCATGCCGGGGACGTCAGTGTCTGAGAAGGGTCTTCATCGAGCGTTCTTCAAGGACCGTTCTGACGCGGGGCCAGATGGGCGCGTTCGCCCTGGGCGCCGAAGAGGGCCAGCAGTTCGGCGGGGCGGCTGTCGGCGCTGCCGATCCAGTGCGGCACCCGGGTGTCGAACTCCGCGGCCTCGCCCGCGCCGAGCAGGAACTCCTCGGCGCCGAGGACGAACCTGACCCGTCCGTCGAGGACGTAGAACCACTCGTAGCCCTCGTGGGTCTGCGGCTTCGTCGTGGGCGCCTCGCCCGCGGGCGGGTGGACCACCTTGTAGGCCTGGATGCCTCCGGCGCGCCGGGTCAGCGGCACCAGCACCAGGCCGGAGCGCCGGATCGGCCGCAGGTGGATGCGCGGGTCGCCGGTGGCGGGCGCGGCGACGAGGTCGTCGAGCGGCACGCCGTGCGCCCGCGCCAGGGGCAGGAGCTGCTCAAGGGTGGGGCGGAGCCTGCCGTTCTCGAGGCGGGAGAGGGTGCTCGCGGTCAGGCCGGTCTCTGCCGCCAGGGCCGCCAGCGTGGCGCCGCGTGCCCGGCGCAGGGTGCGCAGCCGGGCGCCGACTCCGGCCAGGACGTCTTCGGCGGGGTGGGGGTTGGTCATGGCCCGATGATGCGGATCCGCAACTTTTCTTGCAAGGGCGCACCGGCGGTGCCGATGCTGGCGGTGTCCCGCAAGCCCCGTATCCCGCAAGCCCCGTATCCCGCAAGCCCCGTATCCCGCACGTCCGCCCCCCACC
>NZ_JASKYR010000838.1:0-3477 GCF_041028215.1 Streptomyces flavofungini | reverse complement strand
GCCATAGCCCCCGCTGCCGCTGACCCGGCAGCCCTGCCCCCCCCCCCCCCCCCCCCCCCCCCCCGCGGTCTGCGTCGCCGTCTGCACGGCGGGCGTCTCCCGGGCCGCCGCGGTGGCCGTCGGCGCCCGCAGCCCGCCGCTCTCGTCGCTCGCGCAGTCCTCGACGAGCGGGCCCTCCTCGGCGAACTCGAAGCCGCCGCGCGCGCACCGCTCCGTGCGGCACTTGCGCAGCGTCGTACGGCAGCCGTCGATGACGTGGAAGCCATAGCCCCCGCTGCCGCTGACCCGGCAGCCCTGGAGCGTGCCCCGGCCGCCCGCCGATACGTAGAAACCGGCCTCGGCGGGCGAGGTGACGGTGCAGCGCTCGACGGTGGGGTCGGCGCCCTTGGTGATGATCACGCCGGTCTGGACGCCGTCGACCGTGCAGTTCGCCAGGGTGCCGCCGCTGCCGTGGTCGCGGAACCACGCCCCCGTCGCGGCCTCCCGGATGCGGCAGTCGTCGAGCTCGGCGGTCGCGCCGTCGCTCACCGACACCGCGGTGTTGCGCACCTGGCCGATGTCGCTGTCGACCACGTCCGCGCGGGAGCCGCGGTCCAGGACGAACAGCGCGTCCGGCACGTCGTGCACCCGGCAGGACTCCAGGACGGCGGTGGCGCCGTCGCTGACCCAGACCGCCGGATAGTCGCCCGTACTGTCGTGGATCTCGCACTGGTTGGCGTCCACGCGTGTGCCGGGGTCCCACACCGAGAGGCCGTTGCGCCCGAACCGGCTCACCGTGGAGCGGGTCAGCGTCAGCACCGAGCGCGAGCGCAGGTCGACCGCGTTCTCCGGGATGTCGTGGATGCGGCAGTCGGCGAGGGTCAGCACGGCGTCCGTGTCGAGCGTGACGCCGTCGGACGTGGTGCGGTGCACGTCGCAGTCGGTCAGATGCGCCGCGGCCCGCGCGGTCACCTGCACGCCGGAGCCCTTGACCTCGTACACCTCGCAGCCGATCGCCTCCAGGCCGGAGCCCTCGCCGGTGACCGAGAACCCGTTGCCCGAGGCGTGGTGCACCCGGCAGCGCTCAAGGCGCGGATGGCCGCCGCCGCGCACCGCCACGCCGGACTGGCCGGCCGCGACTATCTCGCACTCCTCGAAGACACCGCCGCCGCCTTCGAGCACGGCGACGCCGATGCCGCCGGGGTTGTCGACCGTGCAGCGGCGGGCCGTCGGGCGGGCGCCGCCGCGCACCTCGATACCGGCGGCGGAGCGGGTGACGACGCGGATGCCGGTCAGCTCGGGGGCGCCGTCCTCGACGAGCAGGGCGGGCGCGGACGAGTCCTGGCCCTCGATGTGCAGGTCCTGCACGATCGCCGAGGCGCGGACCGTGAGCGGCACTCCGTCGGGCGGCGCGATGCGCACGGAACCGGGGGCGCTCTCGGGACCGCGCAGGGTCACCGCGCGCTGGACCACGAGGTTCTCGCGGTAGGTGCCCGCGGCGACGGTCAGTATGTCCCCGTCGCCCGCGGCCTCCAAGGCAGCGGCGAGCGAGGCGTATTCGCCGGTGCGGCGCCGCCACCGCGACGTGCCGGTGTGCGTCACCTGGACCGTGCCCTGTGCCATGGAGTTGCTCTGCCCCCGCCTCGTCGTACGCGCGATTCCGCGTCGATCGTGCCGTGCCGATGATGTGCCGTCCCGACTCGCCGGGGAGCCGGAGAGTGCGGCCGCTCCACCGTAGCGCGCGCGGGCTGGGCGAGTTGACCCGAACGCCAGGCTCTCACCTGCACGGGCCGCCGGGGAGCCGGTCAGGAGCCGGTGCCGGTCCTGCCCCAGTCGGGTCCCGCCCTGTCCCAGGCCCGGTCCCATCGGGCATAACGCCCCCGCACCATGCGCCACAGGACGATCCTGCGGGTGCCCTCTATGAGCGCGGCGCCCGCCGTGGCGGCGCCGAATCCGGCGAGCACCGCGTGCGTGGTCGCGGTCGCGGTGTCCAGCGGGCGGCCGACCACCCGGCCGCGCTCGTCGGTCCAGAGCTTGAAGTGATCGCCGGGGTGCGGGGTCCTGAGGTCGGCGGCGACGACGCCCTGGCGGTCGGCGCCGTCGGGTCCCGTCCAGCGTGCGAGCACCCGGCTGTGGGAGTCGCGGGCCGATGAGGTCTCGGGGTCGGAGTCGAGCGGGGGAGCGGAGACCTTGCGCAGGACGGTGCCGACGACGGCGTGCCGGGCCTCGCGCTGCTCGCGGACCGAGGCGAGGAGGGTGTCCCGCGTGAGCTGGGTGGCGATCACCCCGGTGACCGGGACGGCGACCACGATCAGCGCCAGGGCGGCGAGGGCCACCCAGGCCTCAAGGAGGTCGGTCCCGCGGCGCAGCGGATTGTGCCGCCAGCGCCAGAGTCCGACGATTGCTCGCACAGCCCTGCACCCCCTTACGCGTCCGTCATTTCCAGCGACGGCACGGCTTACGCGCGGGCGGCGGGAGCGAAGAGAGTGACCTCATCCCGCCGAGTGCTTCAACGTCCGTGCCCCGTCGCCGAGTTCCCCATCCGGGCGGCGGTCATTCGAGAATTTCGAACGCGTCTCCGGTCCGGATCCGCCCGGTCGATTCCGGCACCAGATTCTGCCCGAAGACGAGCTGGTCGCCGAAGCGGCGGTGGCGGGCGAGGGTGCGCAGCGGCTCTTTCCCGCGCTCTCCGGTGTTCTGGTCGGTGGTCGTCACGACACAGCGTCCGCACTTCTTCGCCACCCGGAAGACGACACCGCCGATGGCGACGCGCTTCCAGTCGTCCTCGGCCCAGGGCGGGGTGCCGTCCACGACGACATTGGGCCGGAAGCGGTTCATCGGCAGCGGTCCCTCGTCGGCGTGATCACCCTGGGCGATCAGCGAATTGAGGGCGTCGAGCGAGGACGAGGCGGTGAGCAGCAGCGGATAGCCGTCCGCGAAGCTGACGGTCTCCTCCTGCCGTCCATACGCCGGATCGATCGGGCGGCGGGTGGCGGGGGAGTCGAGGTGGACGAGGCGCACGTCCATGCCGAGGTGGGCGCTGAACCAGGCGTGGGCCGCGGCGTCGGCGGGCACCGCGCGGACCTCGTCCCTTCCGACCTCCACCGGAATCGTCGCGCGCGGCGGCGGCACCGCCGCCGTGAGCGTCCTGCGGCCGGGCGCGGACACGCGGATGCCGCCGCCGGGCAGCGCCTCGGCGGCGACCATCGCCATGCGTGGATGGGGCCGCTGGGAGACGAACCGTCCGTCACCGTCGACCAGCATCCAGCGGTGGTCCCCCGCGAGCCCCCAGGGCTCCACGACGGCCTCACGCGACGCGTGTCCCTGGGCCGCCTTCAGCGGGTGGACATGGATCGACCGCAAGGCTGGATTCGACATGCGGACATCCTGCCAGCAGCCACTGACAGGGATGCCCGCGGCCGCTCAGTACCCCCGATAGGGGCGGTTGTACGGGTCCTCGTACGGCGCGGGSRCSGGCCGGGGCGCCGCCGGACGCAT
>NZ_JASKYR010000837.1:0-3688 GCF_041028215.1 Streptomyces flavofungini | reverse complement strand
CTTCGAGGAGTTCCCCGAGCAGACCGCGCTCGCCGACTCGGTGCTCGGCTATTCCATCCGCGAACTGTGCGTCGAGGACCCCCGCCGCGAGCTGAAGCTCACGCAGTTCACCCAGCCCGCCCTCTACGTCGTCAGTGCCCTCGCCTGGCTGCGCGAACAGCGCCTGAACCCCGGGCCGCCCGACTTCTTCGTCGGGCACAGCCTCGGCGAGTACGTGGCGCTTTTCGCCGCCGGTGCCTTCGACTTCGAGACCGGGCTGCGCCTGGTCGCCCGGCGCGGCGAGCTGATGAGCCGCGCCGACGGGGGGCGGATGGCGGCCGTCCTCAAGTGCGACCTCGAAACCGTGGAGCGGGCCCTGTCCGAGCACGGCCTGACCGGCCTGGACATCGCCAACCACAACGCTCCCGGCCAGTTCGTGCTCGCCGGACCCGCCGACCAGATCGCCGCGGCCAAGCCGGTCTTCGAGGGCCTCGGCGGGCAGTACGTGCAGCTCAACGTCAGTGCTCCCTTCCACTCCCGCTATCTGCGCGCCACCGCCGAGGAGTTCGGCCGCTACCTGGAGGGCTTCACGCTGCGCGACCCGTCCGTCCCCGTCATCGCCAACGTGGACGCCCTGCCCTACCGCCCCGGCGAGGTGGCAGCGCAGCTCGCCCGCCAGATCGCCTCGCCCGTGCGGTGGACGGACACGATCCGCTTCCTGCTGGACCGGGGCGACTTCGAGTTCGTGGAACTGGGCCCTGGCCGGGTCCTCGGCAAGCTGGTCGCGAAGATCAGGGCGGAGGCGGAACATGGTCTGGCGGGGGCGCCTTTGACCGTCGCGGCGCCGACGCCCGCCGCGGAGGCTGTGGCGCCCGCCGCGCCCGTGGTCTCGGCTGAGGCCGTGGCGCCCGCCGCGCCCGTGGTATTCGGTGAGGCTGTGGCGTCCGATGAGTTCGTCGTCCCCGCCGAGCCTGTGGCGTCCGCCGCGCCTGTGGTCGTCGGTGAGGCTGTGGCGCCCGCCGTGCCCGTGGGCACAGCCGATCCTGTGGCGCCCGCCGCGCCCGCCGCGTCCGCCGCGCCCGTGGGCTCCGCTGAGCCCGTGCGGCCCGGCACGGGCGCTTCGCGTGCGGGTGGGGGTGCTTCCGGGCTCGGGGCCGCCTCCTTCCGGGAGCGCTACGGTCTTCGCCACGCCTACCTCGCGGGCTCCATGTACGGGGGAGTGTCCGGTCCCGAGCTGCTTGCGCGGCTCGCCAAGGCGGGCGGCATGGGCTTCTTCGGCACCGGCGGTCTCCCTCTCGACCAGGTCGAGGCAGGGCTCGACGCCGTACGCGCCGACCTCGGCGCCGACGGGCCGTACGGCGCGAACCTGCTGCACCAGCCCACCGACCCGGAGCGCGAGTCGGCGCTGGTCGACCTCTTCCTGCGCAAGGGCGTCCGCACCGTCGAGGCCTCCGGCTTCCTGCGGATCACCCCGGCCCTGGTGAGGTACCGGCTCAGCGGCGGCCGGGTGCTCGCCAAGGTGTCGAGCACCGACATGGCCGCCGCCTTCCTCGCGCCCGCGCCGCCCGCGCTCGTGCGGCGACTGGCCGACGCGGGGCAGGTCACCGCCGACGCCGCCGCCCGCTACGCCGACGTACCGCTCGCCGACGACCTCTGCGTGGAGACCGGCTCCGGCTGGTACGACGCCGTCGGCGGCCTCACCACCCTGCTGCCCGCCGTACTCCGCCTGCGCGACGCCGCGTCCGGAGCGGGACCCCGGGTGCACGTCGGCGCCGCGGGCGGCATCGGCGGTCCGGAGGCGGCCGCCGCCGCGTTCCTGCTCGGCGCGGACTTCCTCCTGACGGGGTCCGTCAACCAGTGCACGCCCGAAGCGGACACCAGCACGGCCGTCAAGGACCTGCTCCAGTCGCTCGACGTGCACGACGTGGCCCTCGCGCCCGCCGCCGAGATGTTCGAACTCGGCGTACGCGCCCAGGTCGTCAAGCGCGGCGTGTTCCTGCCCGCACGCGCGGGGAAGCTGCACGACCTGTGGCGCCGCCACGACTCCCTCGACGCCATCGACGCGCCCACCCGCCGCCAGATCGAGGAGAAGTTCCTGCGCGGACCGCTCCCGGCCGGGACCGCCGCACCGGGCGGCGACCCCAAGCGGCACATGGCCGACGCCTTCCGTGCCTACCTCGACCGGGGCTTCGACCTCGCCCGACGCGGTGCACCCGGCAGGACCGTCGACTACCTGATCTACTGCGGGCCCGCCATGGGCGCCTTCAACTCCTGGGTGCGCGGCACCGTCCTGGAGTCCTGGCAGTCGCGACACGTCGACGCGATCGCCGAGCAGCTGATGACCGAGACGGCGGAGCTGCTGCGCGACCGCGCCGCCGTGTTCGCCGCGCTCTGAGCCGAGCAGCAAGGGAAGAGGGAACGACCGTGAGTTCGCACGACGCCACCGACGCCTCCAAGGGATCCGACGCCATCGACGTCTCTGGGGGCTCCGACACCTCCGACGCCTCCGACGTCTCCGGGAACGACATCGCCATCGTCGGCATGGCCGGGCGCTTCCCCGGCGCGGACAGCGTGGGGGAGTTCTGGGAGCTGCTGCGCTCGGGCCGCGAGGGCATCACCCGGTTCAGCGACGGGGAACTGGCCGACGCCGGGGTGCCCGCCGCGCTGCGCGCCGACCCCGCGTACGTACGGGCCCACGGCATCCTGCCGGACGTCGACCTCTTCGACACCGGCTTCTTCGAGTTCACGCCCGCCGAGGCCGAGGTCATCGACCCGCAGCACCGTCTCTTCCTCCAGAGCTGCCACACGGCGCTGGAGGACGCCGGATACGACCCGCGCCGCTACGACGGCCTGATCAGCGTCTACGGCGGCGCCGCCATCAACACCTACCTCCAGCAGCACGTTCTGCCGAGCATCGACCAGACCGCCACCTCCGACCACTTCAAGGTCATGGTCGGCAACGACAAGGACTTCCTCGCCACCCGCGTCAGCTACAAGCTCGACCTGCGCGGCCCCAGCTACAGCGTCCAGACGGCCTGTTCGACCTCGCTCGTCGCCATCCACCTGGCCTGCCAGGGGCTCATCAACGGCGAGTGCGACATGGCGCTCGCGGGCGGCGTGACGGTGAAGCTGCCGCAGGCGCGCGGCTACCTCTACGAGGAGGGCGCGATCCTCTCCCCGGACGGGCGGGTCCGCACCTTCGACGCGGCGGCCGGCGGCACCGTACTCGGCAACGGCGTGGGCATCGTCGTCCTCAAGCTCCTGGAGGACGCCCTCGACGCCGGGGACACCATCCACGCCGTGATCAAGGGCACCGCCACGAACAACGACGGCTCCCTGAAGGTCAGTTACGCCGCCCCCGGCAAGGAGGGCCAGGCCGCCGTCATCGCCGAGGCGCACGCCGTGTCGGGCACCGACCCGGAGAGCGTCTCCTACGTCGAGGCGCACGGCACCGCGACCCGGCTCGGCGACCCGGTGGAGGTCTCCGCGCTCACCGACGCCTTCCGCCGCTCCACACCGGCCACCGGCTTCTGCGCCATCGGCTCCCTGAAGTCCAACGTCGGCCACCTGGACGCCGCCGCGGGCGTCGCCGGAGTCATCAAGACGGCGCTCATGCTGCGCCACCGCTCCCTGGTCCCCACCCTCAACTACGCACGCCCCAACCCCGCCATCGACTTCGCCGCCACCCCGTTCTACGTCAACACCGAGA